>NZ_MJGC01000043.1 GCF_001746915.1 Desertifilum tharense IPPAS B-1220 | reverse complement strand
TGCGGCTTAGCCCAGTCGTTTACTCGGCTCAAGTGGCTATTTGAGTGGTTTGTGCAAAACACAACCTTTGATTTCCCCAAACTTTACATGTACGGAGAGTTTTCAGTAATCAAATAGGATTCCTATATCAGCATTAACTGCAAATTCAGTATCCTGCAAGACGCAATCCAACCCATCGGCTAGGGTATCCATTGCAGTTAAGAGCGAACCCGTAGCAGAGGGCGAGATCGCTTCCAATACAGCCCGAACGCGATCGCCCAAATTTTCCGGATAGCGATCGCAACTTTGCTCTATCCACGCTACCAATCGTTTTTCCCCAGGATGCGGTACCCCATTTGCCGCAAATAGAATATCAAAATAGCTGGCTAAAAATGCGGCGACGCGATGATTCACGCTAACCCAATCTTGACGCGCGATCGCTAACTCTAACTGATGGCGGTAGGAAGAAATCGTTTGGCGCAAAATCGGATAATTCAGAGCGATAATCGCCCGCTGGAGAGCCGCCGGATAGGGTTGTCTCGCTTTTTGCTGCAACTGCTCGAACCAGCCTGTCCGATCGTATAAAACCTGAGAATTCAAAACATTAGCCCAAAAACAAGTTGAATACCCCACTGACGCTTGATGATGAACCAATACCCGCTCTAATTGCGCTTCTATCCACTCTGGGCGGCGATACATCAAATCGACCCCGCAATTGGCCTCTAGCGCTAGCCATTCATCGCCCGTTTCCCAAAATTGGTTATTAATTTCGCAGTGCTGGGCAAATCGGGTAGCGAGTACAGAACGGACTTCAACTGGAATTTCTGCCGTTTGATAGATGTAAATATCTAAATCTGAGCGAAAATCCGATTGGGTGGTGGTTTGAGAACCTGCTAAGGCGATCGCCAGCACTTGAGGTAGAGCTGCAAATTCAGCACAGATTCCCTCTACAACAGCCTGCTGAGTCGGTGATAAAGACAAAGCAGAAATGAGCGCGATCGCACTTTTATCCATTGGGTTCCCAGCCATAAAAATTTAGCGTAGCCAACTTTGGTAGTTTCCGCAATAAATCTAAAATCTTTATTAACTTTGAGCCTCAAATTCAGATTCTTTTATATACAATAAACTGACTTAAGATCGCGCTTTGCATTCAAAATTCTAGGCAATTGGGTTAATTAACGATTTTACTTCGATTGAGCAATCAATATCGAGATTTCTCAATAAATTCACTCGCCAATTTTGGAATTCAGTCGTTAAACTGGCTGTATGTGCGTGACGCATTCTAGGAAAAACTATGATTCAAGCACCAGCAAAACCGGGCGATACCGTTAAAGTTCACTACACTGGACGCTTAACCGATGGAACGGTTTTTGATAGTTCTGTTCAGCGCGACCCCTTGGAGTTTACCCTGGGTCAAGGTCAAATTATCCCTGGCTTTGAGCAAGCCGTTGTAGGCATGGCACCAGGAGATTCCAAAACAGAAGAAATTCCAATGGAAAAAGCCTATGGCCCCTATCGCCAAGATATGGTGTTACAGGTCAATCGCCAACAGATTCCCGCAGAAATTGCCCCTCAAGTCGGCCAACAACTGCAAATTCGCCAACCCACCGGACAATTAGTTCCGGTCATGGTAACTGAAGTCGATGACGGACAAGTGACTTTGGATGCCAATCATCCTTTAGCCGGTCAAACTCTAGTTTTTGATATTCAATTGGTGGAAATTGCTTAACTTTTTAATTTAACCCAACCCAAGTTAATAGCAAGGAATCGGGAGAGTTATTAATGCTCTCCCGATCTTTTTTTGAGGTGGAGAACATAGCAATTCAAGCGCAAGTTGAGATGATTTCTCTAACAAGATTGCGACGCAGCCCGCCTGCTACAGCCTTTTTCAGATCTGTGAAGCACATTTTCGTTCAAAGTCCCCCTTTTTAAGGCTACCGTGTATACATAAGTTTTCTAGTATTGTTCTACAAGGTTTTGATCCCCCCTAGCCCCCCTTACCAAAGGGGGAAACCGGAGTTAAAGTCCCCCTTTTTTCTAGCGCAGCGGCGCGTCAGCGCGGGGATTTAGGGGGATCTCTGCTAGATTTGGGATTCTTACACTAGATGTGTATACACGGTAGCTTACTAAGGGGGGAACCGGAATCAAAGTCCCCCTTATTAAGGGGGATTTAGGGGGATCTCATTCAATCAAAAAACGCCATATCTGAGCCAGCCAGCCTGAAGTAACAGGTATTTACAGAAAATTCATGAAATTACGGAGCTAATTACGAAGTTTTTATAAAAACTTCACAAATGAACCGGAGAAACTACTGAGTTCATTTGAAACATCTAAAAGTTAAGCTAAACAATAAACACTTATCGTCACTCGCTCCAGCCAGGTTAATTCAGGGAAATAGGAAAACAAATGGATTTTTGGGAGCGCTACCTCAACGCAACACCTGACAGCGAAGCCAAGAAGGGCGATCGCGATACGCTGGTTCCTGAAACCGCAGAAAGCCCTAACCATTCCGACCAAACCTTCACCCAATCAGCCGACGTGCAAATGCTGGCAGACCAACTTTTACAAAGCGGTCTTCAACACCAGCAAACCGGAACCTGGGATTTAGCCATTTCCGACTGGGAAAAGGCTCTAATCTTCTATCAACAAATCCAGCAAATTTCCGGACAAATTCAAGTCCTCGCCCTCTTAAGTAATGCCTATTATGCCAAGGGCGACTATCAAAAAACCATAGAATTCCAGCAAATCCGGATTCAACTGGCTGCTGAAATTGGCGATCGCACCCTCTTAGGACAAGCCTACGGCAACTTAGGCAACGCTTACCGCCACTTAGAAAACTCCCAAAAAGCCCTAGAATATCAGCAACTCAGTTTAGCGATCGCCCAAGAACTCAACAACCCCCGCCTAGAAGTCGCAGCCCTCAACAACCTAGGACTGGTTCACAAAGCCTTGGGCAACTATTTACAAGCCATTGAATGCCAGAAACAAAGCCTTAAAATCATCCGCGAACTTAAAGATGATTTAGTAGAAGCCCAAATTTTAAGAAACATTGGTAACGCTTACCATGCATTAGGCGACTTTCTTAAAACCATTGAATATTACGAAGAACTCTTAGCCTGCGCCCGCAAACTTAAAGATCGGCGACTCGAAGGTCAAATTTTAAGAAACCTCGGCAATACTTGCCACGCCATCGGTAACTATCCCAAAGCGATCGCCTATTACCAACAGCGAGCCAGCGTTGCTCAACAACTGCAAGACTTGCGCGGAGAAGAACAAGCCCTCGGCAGTTTAGGCGTAGTTTATGACGCTTTAGGCGAATATTCAGTCGCCGCTCAATATTACGAACAGCGCTTAAAAATTGCTCAAAAACTGCAAGATACCCGCCTGATGGGACAAATCCTTAGCAGCTTAATTGTCACCTGCAACGCTTTAGGCGACTTCGCTAAAGTCGCCGACTATCAACACCAAAGAAACGCCCTATTATTGGGAAACGTAAGCGCTTGAAGCCATCCCTAACGGCAGCGTGAACCAAACCGTTGAACCTTCACCCAATTGGGTATTAATCCCAATCTGACCGCCGTGCGCCCGAATAATTTTCCGACATAAATATAACCCTAAACGAATTCCCATCAACCGTTTGGGCAGCGCTACCTCATCCAAAACATACAAATCAAACAAGCGATCGCGCAAATCTGGGGCAATTCCCATCCCATTATCTTGCACAAAATAACGCACCCACTCAGCCGTTCCCTGACAGCCAGAACACTCTTCAATCACCGCCGCCCCCACCGTCAATTCCAGCCCTGGGGGATTATGACGAATCGCATTGTGAATTAAATGTTCAAACACCCGGCGCAACTGTTCGCGATCGCCCATAAAATACGGCAACTCTTCCGGCATTTCTAAGCGCATTTGCGTTTGATTTTGAGCAAAAAGCCCCTCAAACTCTTCTACAATTCCCTCAACAAAAGCCCGTCCTTGAATCGGTTTGGGATAGAGGCGTACCCCCTGTACTTCCAACTCCGTCGCCTCTAAGAGCGAATTTAACTTCACCAACTGCCGATTTCCCGCCTCAATCATCCGTTCCAATAAACAGCGCGGTACCGCAATCGGATCGCCTTCCTTTTGCAACTGCGACTGCAACAAAATCGCATTGCCCATCAACGTCGTCCGCAGATCGTGAGAGACGGCATCTAGAAACACATTTTTAATCTGATTCGAGCAAGCTAACTCCTGCATTTTCTGCTGCAATTGCGCCGTTTTCTGGGCCACTTGGCGCTCTAAACTGGCTTGATTATCCTGCAAACATTGATAGAGTTGAGCTTGTTGAATCGCGATCGCCACTTGAGTGGCCAGCCGCTGCAAAAAATCCACCTCACAGGGTCGCCACTGCCGCACGCGATCGCACTGATGCGCCACCAACAACCCAAAAAATTCCGGCTTGGCTTGCATCTCGCCGCACCCCGTCGCCTCCCAAACCCCCGACTTTAATAAAAACGGTTCGCTTAACCAAATGGGTACCCCTAAAACCGCTTTGACCTGAAAATCTTGTAAATACTGGGCCCGCGCCGCCGACTGAATTTGAATTTGTGTCGTATCGGCGATCGCCTGCACGCAATTGCGCTCAAACAAGCTTCTAATCTCGTTATAATAATCAGTCGCTTCAAACGTTAACCCCAGACAGGATTGATACTGGGATGCAACCGACTCCGCAACAATCTTTCCCTTCGCCCCCATATAACTAATCAGCACGCGATCGGCCTGCAAAAAAGCCCGCACCTCGCGCACCGTCGTCTCTAAAATTTGATGGAGATCCAGCGATTGACGAATGCGTAGCGCCATTTCTCCCAACAAGCGATCGCCCTCGGCTGATGCCCGTAACTGCGCCTCGTAATGCTTGCGTTCCGTAATATCTTGAACCGTTCCCGTAATCCCATTTGCGCCCACTTCTACCTGTTCGGTGACAATCCGTTCCTCACCCGTGGGTAAAATAATCCGATAGTCCAAAGCCGCGCACGACTGTCCGCGTCGCGCCCGTTCAAACAGTTGGCGAACGCGATCGCGATCGTCTGGATGCACCGCCTTTAAATACGCCGACTCCGTAGGCACAAAAATTTGGGGAGAAAACCCCAAAATCCGATACATCTCATCCGACCAGCACCACCGCCGCGTCTGGTCATCAAACTCGCGGTAGCCAATCTTCGCGATCCGTTGAGCATTTGCTAAACTGGCCTCCTGACGCCGCAGTAACTTCTCAACCTCTTGGCGTTCCGTCACCGCCGCCGCCAAAACCAGCGTCGTCACCGTCAGCACCCCCATAAACGCCTGCAAAAATAGCACCGACTCTGTAGAGGTTTCGCCCCCGACAAACGGTCCGCGTCCTTGGGAAGCCCCAAAAATGGCAATACAGGAAACCAAACTACTACTCAGCACCGCCCCTAACTGACCGTAGCGCAGCACCGCCCAGATCGTAAACGGAAAGGGCAAATACTCCAGGGGATAGCGCACAAACGCCGCCTCAGTCTGGGCACCAAACACAAAGGCACTCACCCCACACAGCAACGTTAACCCTAGCAGTAACTCCCACACCGAATGAGGCAACACCCGACCTTGAGCCGGCCGTCGTGCGGGACTCAACTGCTCTTGCCATAAGGTATAACCGACCAGTAACATCGGCGTCACCACGAGAATGCCCATTGTATCGCCCACCCATAGCGTCCACCCATCGCGACCCCATTCTCCCGGTAAAGAACCGGCCGCCAGTCGCAGGATCGCGCGTAATAGCGCCCCACATAGAGAACTACTCATCGCCCCTAGCACGATCAGGCTAAATACATCTTGCAGGCGACGAAACTTGAGGTGAAAGCCAACGCAACGCAACAGCAGTACCCCCGCAACGGCAGCAAAGGTACTGGCGATCGCCGATTCTAGGGCGGCTTCCCAGGAAGAACCCAGAGAATGGGCAACCCACAAGGCCCCAAGGGCAACGCCAAACCAATAGCGCAAGCCAAAGATCAACAAGCTGCCTAACGCTACCCCCGCCGAGGGCCACAAGGGAGACGGTTCCAGCGCCCAACCCAAGGGCGCAATTCTGCAAATCGCCCAATGTGCGGTGACAAAATAGGCTAGGGCGATCGCGACCGGAATAGTCCAAGCCGATCCGCCTGTTTGCCTGGGCGCTCCTCTTAACAACCCTAGGGACATAGCAGACCCAACAACATTAGCATGGCGATCGCAACTTGAGTTGACTTCACAAATCCCACCTCCAGGCGTAGTTGGCAATCCAATGAGGCTCTAGTAAAAGCTTGAATGAACGACGTTGCAATTGACTTCACCCACCCGGATGAGCCATTAGGAGAGACTATTGTCGCCCAACTTTCGCTAGAAATTAAGAGAAAAACCAGAGTTTCTCCTGAGTCTTCCTGTTCTATTAATAACTCGCCATCATCATGCCGCTAAACAGTCTAAAGCGAGTATCTAGCCACCCCACTTGGTCGATGGCACGGGCAACCAGACTAGGGGGTTTAGCCATTAACGTGTCTAACTCAAGTAATCGGGCAAAGTCAATGTTTACTCGACCTTGGCGTTCCGTCACCCCATCCGCTTGGTAAAATCGGACGCCCGCAAGCTGCATCACGTTAATCAATTCCTGGGCTAAAATCCCATAGCCAATCGTTGTCGGATGCACGCCATCGAGGGAGAACAAACCGCCACGGATGCGCCCGGTTTCATTGGAGAGAAAAAACCGAGAATCGGGCACCGGAGAAAGCGCTTGCAACGCAGCCGGTAACTCGTATTGACCGCCCACTTCTTCCCACCATTCAGGCCGGGCGGTCGGATCTTCCAAATAGCGCCGCGAAGCTAACCGATCTAACAGTCCAGCCGTTTCAAATAAGTACCAGTCCTGACCCTCCAGACGGGCTTGACGCACGGCGGCGGTAATTGAGTCATTGTACTGGTCAATCGCACTATCAATGGCGCGGATCTGCGGGCAGGTGAGGTGGGGATGGCGCTTGGGGTCGAAATCGCGATCGCTAATCCACGGTAAAGTGTAGTAGGGAAAATAGCGAGACCCGTCTCTGACCTTCGTTGCCACTCCTCTGGCAAACGGCGCGATGGTGACGTGGGGAACCGTTCCCCAAATGACGTGGCGGGCGCGAATTTTGCGAACTTCAGCCACCAATTGGTCTAATTCAGCTTGAAAGTGGATCGGACGCCAAACCGTATAGCGGTCATTCACCGCCATATCGTCATACCCTTCATCCGTCCAGTTCACCCGAAACGTCAGAATGCTACCTAACGCATTATTCGCCCCAATTAAAACAATTAAGGTTTCAATTCCGTCCCCCTGGTTCGGCGTTTCTTGGGTTCCTTCCGCCCCCAAAGCCGCCGCCGCTTGCACGGGGGAGAGGGCATTTCCTGCCGCATCGCGAGCCGAATTCAGCACGCGCAGGGCCGCCCGTTCGTTATGATGTTCTACAATTTGCCGCAGCAGGTTATCTCTAGGGGGGTTCTGGTCGAGAATCGCTTGGCAAATCTCAGCATTGCGCGATAGGGTGTTGCGTAAATCCCAACCATACACAGCGAGATTGTGATTAATCCCTTCCGTTGCGGGCAAGTGCGTGCCCTCGCCGCGTTCCCAGTAATCTTCAATCTGGTCGAGATAGTTTCGCAAAAAAGCCAGTAAAGGCGGATACTCATACCAGTTAATCGTATCGCCAAATTGCGCTTCGAGCGATCGCGCCAAGTTCTCTAAATTGAGCGGTAATCCATCCCCAGGGCCGCCATAGGTGGGAAACCGCAACGCCTCAAACCACCCCAACTCCCTGGCAATTAACGCCGGATAAGACAACTGAGTCTTACAAATCGCGCCGCTTTGAAAACCATGCGTCAGCGAGTCTCCCAAACTCACCAGGCGATGGCGCGGCGTCCCGGTGCGATTGACGCTGACCGGAATCCCCAAAGTTGGGTCGCTTGCGGGTTTGCGGGCCTCTGTCTGCACGTTAACATCTTGAGGCGTCTTTGCATCCAACATATCCGCCGTCAGGGATTTACGCATAACCGTCCTCAACAAAACAAGGGCTAATCGATCTCAGCTTACCGGAAACCCCGTACCAACCGGGACTCGGTATCTCTGTTCTTAAAGAGTTCTCCCAAATTCTACGCAGAGGAACGCTATCCTGAAGGAAAAGATGAAAAAATAAAACAATAGATATTAACGTTTGAAGTTTTGCCGATCGGTCAAACTAGGTTAACGAATGCTAAATACATCAGAAATCTCTTTAACAGTGGTAATTGTGCTGGCCGCCCTAGCCATCTTGGGTTGGGGGTTTTGGCGGGCTAGACCTTTTGGCAAATTAGGGATTCTCGCCTGGTTGCAATCGGTCGTGTTAATGACGCCTTGGCTGTTATTTTTTGGCTTATTCTCGCTGGGTATCTATATAAACTTGGCGGGTATCCTATTTTTGCTTTTAGCTTCAGCCGGTTTATATATCTATTTAGGCAGACAGTTACGCGCCGCCGGACAAGATGCCGCCTTGCGAGAACGGATTGCGGCGAAACTGCAAGAAATGGAAGCCGAGAATTCAACACCAGCCGCACCAGTGCCAGACAAGCCGAACCCCACTGCAACGCCCGAAGCCGTCAGCGCCATGCCGGCTGAAGATATTAAAGCGATTCAGGGAATTTTTGGCATCGATACCTTTTTTGCCACCGAAACCATCCCCTATCAAGATGGGGCAATCTTTAAAGGCAACTTGCGCGGCGAACCCGAAGCCGTCCATGCTAGCTTATCGGCAAGTATGCAACAACGCGTTGGCGATCGCTATCGGCTCTTTTTACTCAACAGCCCAGAAGAAAGACCCACCGTAGTTGTCCTCCCCAGCCACAACGAACCCCAACCGATGACGGTTCCCCAGCGGGTTCTCGCCTTAGTTCTAGCTTTAGCCACCATTGCCACCAGCCTAGAAACGGGAGGGTTATTGCTGCGCTTTGATATCTTCAACGAACCCACCCGCTACCCAGAAGCGCTTCCCGTCGCCGTCGGCATTTGGGCCATCTTAATAGCCCACGAACTCGGTCATTTCCTCTGGGCAAAACGCCATAATATCCGCTTGAGTTGGCCGTTCTTCCTACCCACCTGGCAAATTGGCTCCTTTGGCGCTTTAACGCGCTTTGAATCCCTCTTACCCAATCGTCAGGTCTTATTTGACATTTCCCTCGCCGGACCGGCTGCGGGCGGTATTCTGTCCCTCGCCATGCTCTTACTGGGTTTGCTTCTCTCCCATCCCGGCAGTTACTTTCAAGTCCCCTCGCAGTTTTTCCAAGGTTCCATCCTCGTCGGCACCCTAGCCAAAGTCGTGTTAGGGAATGCCGTTCAGCAACCCCTCGTTGATGTCCATCCCTTAACCATTATCGGCTGGTTAGGATTAGTGATTACCGCCTTAAACCTGATGCCCGCCGGACAACTCGATGGCGGACGCATCGTTCAAGCCATCTACGGACGCAAAATCGCCGGACGCACCACCGTCGCGACGATTATTGTATTGGCGATCGCATCTTTAGCCAATCCCTTAGCCCTATACTGGGCCATCCTGATTTTGTTCTTGCAGCGGGACTTAGAAAGACCGAGCCTGAACGAACTGACCGAACCCGATGACGCCAGAGCCGCGTTAGGATTGTTAGCCTTATTCTTGATGGTGGTGACACTCATCCCCCTGACTCCCAGCGTTGCAGGACGCCTAGGCATTGGTTAGGGCGAATCAACCCACTTAGCACCCACCCCTATGACCCTCTACTTATTATTTGAGACCAGCGCGCTGATGGAGACCTCAGCGCGAGAATGGCAGGAATATCAAACCCTGGGGAGTGCTTACCTGCCCCAAGTGGTTTATGATGAAATCAAATTTTTAAGCGATCGCGCCTCCGATCCGCGCCAAGAACAAACTGCCAGAGCCTTTATCCGCTTCCAAGTCCAAAATAACTGGCAAATTACCCCCGCCAGCGCCCCCCACCCAGCCCTCGCCCCACCTCAAGGTCAAGGCCTCAGTAAAAAAGCCCGCCTCGAACTGATTACCGCCCAATCTGCCTACGGCTTTTCCCAAATTCACCCAGACCGTTTAGTGGTGTTCGTCTCCAATACCCAACCGCTTTTACTTCGCGTTCAAGCCATCAAAGCCGCCAACCTATGCGGCATGACCACCGCCCAACTCTTACAATGGAGTCGCACCAAACAGACACCCCCCTTCATTACCCAACGCCTGAACCTGCTTAACTCCACCGGAATACCGACGCATTCTAACGGTCATTCCGGCGGTTTCCCCAGAGGCGCTGCCCCCCCTCCTCAAGCACCCCGAACTCCCCCGCCACACCCCGCCAGAACCCCTCAAGTTCAACCGACTCGGACGATTCCTCGCCAATCGGCAGGACTCAGCACTCCTCCCCCTAGACCCCCTAGCGCCAGTCGGATGGGGCGGAACCTCTCTCGCTCAGTGACGCAAGTCATCGGTACAATACTGGTATTAGGCGCGATCGCGATCGCAGGTGGCTTGTTTTGGCGAACCATCCAACCCCAAAGCTTTAACCAATTTTGGAATCGACAAATTCAACCCATTCTCAACCCCTCCCCCAGTCGCTAGTCCTACTGATATCCCGCCGCTTGCAAAGAAAATAAATGAGCATAGCGCCCATTTGCGACTAAAAGTTCTTTGTGGGTTCCTTGTTCAATAATTTTTCCACCCGCTAAAACAATAATCGTATCCGCCATTCTCACCGTAGAAAAGCGATGGGAAATCAAAACCACAATTTGATTTTTCGTAATTTTCTGGAAATGCTCAAACACCTGCACCTCTGCTTCGGCATCCATCGCCGCCGTCGGTTCATCTAAAACTAAAATATCGGCTTGCTGGCGCATAAATGCCCGCGAAAGCGCAACTTTCTGCCATTGACCCCCCGATAATTCTGTCCCCCCTCTAAACCAACGTCCGAGTTGAGTCAAAAAGCCATTAGGCATTAACTCAATAAACGGTTTAGCCATCCCCTTTTGGGCCGCAATCTCCCAGCGTTCGGCATCCGATATCTTCTCCACATCGCCAACGCCCACATTTTCACCCACGGTAAACTGATAGCGCACAAAATCTTGAAAAATCACGCTGATGCGGCGATGCAAAACGTTTAAATCCCACCCTTGTAAATCCAAACCATCCAGGAGAATTCGCCCTTGGGTGGGGGTATAGAGGCGCGTCAGTAACTTAATTAAAGTCGTCTTCCCAGAGCCATTTTCACCCACAATCGCTAGCTTTTCACCCGGTTTGAGATGTAGGGAAATCTCCTCTAAGGCGGGTTTTGTACTTCCTGGATAGGTAAACGAGACATTTTCAAACCGCACCCCATCTTGAAAGACTATCCCCTGCGTCGCACCTCCGCCAGACTGGGGAATGGGTTGATTGAGGAATTCATAAAGATTAGACAGATACAGATTATCTTCATACATTCCCCCAATATTGCTCAAAGCGGCTGAAAAAGTCGATTGACCCTGACGAAACACCATCAGGTATAACGTCATATCTCCTAATGTCAGTTGTCCGGCGATCGCCTCTAGCACAATCCAGGCATACACTAGATAAAAGGCGATCGTACTCAATACGCCTAAAACCGTTGCCCACACGCCCCGACGAATGGTTAAATTACGATCTTCGCTATACAGTCGATTGAAGATATCGCGATAGCGCCTCAGTAACAGCGAACCCAGTTGATAGAGTTTCACCTCTTTGGCATAATCTTCCCGCGCAATCAGCGTTTCTAAGTAAGTCTGTTCTCGCGTTTCCGGGGAACGCCAGCGAAATAAACGAAAAGCTTCTCCAGCAAATCGGGTTTCTGCAACAAAAGCCGGAATCGCCGTTAGGATTAAAATCAGCACCGCCCACAGGGAAAATTGCAATAGCAACCCCCCATAAGCAATCAGAGACAGCGCATCCTGAGCCAGTTTAAAGGTACGACTCACCAGAGAAAGAGGGCGACTAGAGGCTTCCCGACGGGCGCGGCTCATGGAATCATAAAATTCAGAATCCTCAAAGTGAGTTAAATCCAGGGTTAGCGCTTTCTCCAAAATTAAGACATTTACGTTGTAACCGAGTAAAACGCGTAGTAAAGATTGACAAATAGCAAGGCTGCGTTGAGTTCCCAGTTGCAACACGATCGCCAATCCTTCCAAACCCACGTAGAATAGAGCTAAATTGCGATCGCTCTCGCTTGCTGTCTGAGCAGCTAACACCACCGCATCAACAATCAACTTGCCAACATAGGCGATCGCCGCCGGTAATAAACCCGCCCCTAATGTTAAAATCCCAAAAACCACAGTCAACAGGCGACTTGTTGACCACACGAGGCGCACCGCCTTCCCGCTGTACTGAAACACAGAAAACGTTTCTTGCAAGCGTCGCCAATTCTGTTGAGAGAGATGAAATCGAATCACTTATTGAGTGCGTCCTTGTATCCAGTGTGGAGAATCAACGTCCTCAGTCCGCAATCCAACCTTAGAATATTCCCGTACCCTTTCAAATCGGGATAGCTATGAGTACCACCGTATCGGATATTACGGTTGAAACGATGGATGGCAAACAGAAGCAACTGAGCGAGTATGCCGGTAACGTGCTTTTAATTGTGAACGTGGCTTCTTTTTGCGGCTATACACCTCAATACTCAGGTTTAGAGAACCTGAACCAAAAGTACCGCGATGCAGGATTGCGAGTTTTAGGATTCCCCTGTAACGATTTTGGCGCACAAGAGCCGGGAACGAACGATGAAATTGCTCAGTTCTGCGAAACGAGCTATGGCGTAACCTTTGAAATGTTCGATAAAGTTCATGCCAAAGGCAGCCAGCAGCATCCCCTCTACGCTAAACTGACCCAAGCGGTGGAACCGTCGGGCGATGTGGCGTGGAACTTTGAGAAGTTTTTGGTTAACCGCCAGGGAGAAGTGGTTGCACGCTTCAAAAGCGCAGTGAAGCCAGACTCGCCAGAATTAATATCCGCCATTGAACAAGCGCTGGCACAGTAAAAAGAGAGTCGCTGAAAAAAGGTGGAGATTTAGATAAAACCTCCACCCCTTCGCTTTAAGCATTGGTATTGAAGAGATTCTCACCGATCGATGTGAGAAACTGGTGAGTAGCCGATCGAGGGATTCTAGTTACTCCGATTTCGCAAACCTGCCAGTTGTGTTTCTACATCTCTAAGGTAAGCAGAGTCATTTCGCATAGAAGCGGGAAGGCGATTTTGTTCGATAGCTTGCTCAACTAGGTCTGTAGCGTCAATTCGTTTGGCATTATATGCTGCAATCAGTCCGCCATAACCGGGAATGCCTGCTTCGCTAAAGTAGCCTTGATACGCGAGGTAAACGAGGTTAAAGGGTCGTATTGAGGTGACAGTGGTGGGAGGCGTGCTTATCGCTTTAGTTGATTCTGCACGAACAGGGAGGTGAGGGATGCTAGAGAAAAAGAAAACAGAGAAACCAGCCAGTAGAAAGCGTTTCATAGGAGCAACTCCTTACTTGGGGATGAGCATCAGTCGCTTGTCTTGGTTGCTGTCTTCCAGAATCCAAAATTTCTCTGAATTTTCTCTGATGAATGCCTGAGTAAGATTTAATAAAAAGATGAGAAATTCTCAGGATGCGATCGCGCTCAGGATGCGATCGCGATCGTTGCACCCCTAAAAAAAAACCAGAGCTGGGTGGCTCTGGGTATCTGCGGTTATCCAATAGGTGTGTAAGGAGTTATCAGACTACTTTTGATAATGCCTTGCTCAATTGTCAGTTGCATGACACTTATATGGCAATAGTGCGATCGCTGCGAGGGATTTACTCTGAGTCGCTATCAACACTTCAGTATACCAACAGCCTCAAAAACTAGTAAAAACTCGGAAGCGATACTCTAGAAACTTTAAAGTTTCATTGATTTTCATCTCTCTAGAGGGAATCCCTAGACATAATAGAGACATAACACCGTGAAATTGCTGAATCGGCAGTAAAAATACGGAAATTAGTGTTTTCCCTTTAATTTTAGATATCGATCTCGCTTGAGCTTGGTGCAAACGTCAGTTGCTTGGATCAGCAAAGACCATACATTGCTTTAGGAGACACATTATGGAAAATCTCGCGCTCCTGCATTCCTATATTGCCCACGAAGATCCGAACCCTGCACCCCAACTGCGATCGCACTATAGATTTTCCCTGAAAATCTGTAACTCAGCTTGGATTGGGGTTGCTAGCGCGATCGTTGCCCTATCAATTCTCAGTATTTCCTCGCAAGCGCTTGCCTACGTACGTTACGGTAGCAGCGGTGCCACTGTTACCACCATTCAATCCACCCTACGCAACCTAGGATATGGCGTCGGCGTTGACGGCGTTTTTGGTCCGCAAACCGAAAATGCAGTCATTGCCTTTCAACGTTCTCGCGGTCTTCTCGCCGATGGGATCGTAGGGCCTGCAACCGCTGGCGCAATGGGCGTTACCCTACCCGGCGGTGGCGGCGGCGGGGGTGGCGGCGGCCCAGCAACCGGCTCCGTCCGAGTCTCAACCAATGGGAGTCCTTTGAACATTCGCTCAGGTCCTGGTGCAGGCTATAGCTGGATTGGTTCCCTCTCCAACGGTAGCACCGCAGGGATTACGGGTCGCGTTTCTGGCGGCTGGTACGAACTGTCTAGCGGCGGTTGGGTTGCTGGAAACTGGGTCGTTGGCGCTGGCGGTGGTGGCGGCGGTGGCGGTGGTGGTGGCGCAGGTGCCATTACCGTCGCAACCAATGGTAGCGCGCTCAATATTCGTTCGGGCCCTGGTGCTGGTTACGGCGTCCTCGGTGCCCTCTCCAACGGCAGCACCGCAGGGATTACGGGCCGCGTTTCCAACGGCTGGTACGAACTGTCTAGCGGCGGTTGGGTATCGGGTGCTTGGATTTACTAAAATTCAACATTGAGCAGCTTGCAGGCGAATGTAGGCTGCTCTTTACAGGGCTGCCAGAATTGACAGCACTTCTTCTTGAGTCATTCCCGGACGAATTTCCGGACGGTACAGCAGGCGGATAATGGCTCGATCCATTTCCGAATATTCAGTGGTGTCTGTCCAGCCTTGATAGAAAATACTATCGGGGTACTTAAACGAATCTCGCATTAAGCCCAAAGACTGCGTAACTTCTTCCCGAATCAGATGAGAGCGCTCTCGCTGCGTTACTCCAGTAGTGGAGATTAAAATTCGGGCATTGTAGATCGTGTTGTTATTCCATTGCGTCCAGAAAAAACCATAGTTCCGAGGGATATAGTTGGGTTCGTAGCGGCGAAATTCGGGTTCGGGTACGAAGTAAATCGTCATATTGGCATTGCGATCGCCCAAAGTAATATTTAACCCGGTCAACTCCCGCAATTCTCGAACCACTGCATCTAAGGTTCGCCGATCTTCTGCGGTTGGCGTGCCGATCGCTTGGACGATAATATCGCTTTTCCACTTGCGAACGACTGGACTGGATTTACCAAACTCTGCCCCCATCGCCACTTCCACAAAATAATCAATCTGTTCTTGATTTAACCTTTGAGTTTTGGGTTCTGGGCGAACTATCGCTTGCGGCGGTTGGGGACTCGGAATGCTGGCAGAAGGGGAAGGCAGTGCTTGCACAAAATCCGAGCGAATCCACCCTTCTGCGTTGGAATTGTTAAACTTGAGGTAATGCCAGATCGCTCCATCATTGCCTCTGGCATCGCGGATAATTTCTACGCGATCGCCCGCGCGACCTTGATGGCGGATGGTGGACGTGGTTGAAGGCCAAGCGCGAACATTAATCCAACTGGTCGTACTGCGGGTGCTGAGAACGGCAGAACGTGCAAAACTGGGGAGAACATCGCCGACAACAGCCAGCGAAGAGGCGATCGCCATCAGGAAAAAAGACTTAACTTTCATAGGAATATTGCCCAGTGAACGGCATAAAGTCAGCACTGCCTAGCAGAGAAAGCAACGGCTCGCTCAGTTCAATCTAGAGAATGAATTTTCTTGTATCGTCTGGAATCGCAAAGGCTAGCGTTGGTTCCTGAAATAGGTCAGCTTGTCTAAAAATTAAACTTAAGTGCCACATTGCGACGCCAAAACGACCCCCAGAGCTACCCGTTAACTCTGGAGAGAACTTTTAGCGAATCGATGTCCAAAAACCCGAAAAATCTTCAATCTCGGTAGCAGTCTACACGCACTGCGGGGTGCAGTGTCAACAGCCCAGGATTGAGCCGGGGGCAGAAAATGCTAGGTCAAGCGTGCTAATCGCCTTCTTTCACCGACTGCCATCCCCCATCCGGAGGAACTTGGCGCAAAAAATCGGCGATCGCTTGATTAAATGCTTCAGGTTCAACCAAAAAAGCCCAATGATTGCCAGGGATTTTCTGAATTTTTAAGTTTTTCAAATAGGTTTGATAGGGTTGAATTTGCCAGGTTGTACGGTTTAACCCTGCTTCTGGCAGCAGCAGCAAGCAAGGGGTTTCTAAGGCTTGGGTAAGTCCCGCAACTTTCATCACCTCTGCAAAAATTTCATTGCGGGCTTCTTTTACAAATTTACTCCCCCAAGTTCCATCGGGTTTTTGTTCAATACTGGTTTGAAAAACTAATTGTTGTAAAGGACTCCAGCCGCGATATTGTTTGAGTTGGCGGGCTTGTTGTTCTGCTTGCTGATAGCTAGCAAACGGCCCCATCATTTTAAGAAAAGGCAAGACGCGATAGAAGAAGGGAAAGGTCAGATCGAGCCAATTGGGCATCGCATTGATAAAAAACGGATCGACAAGCGTCAGAGACCGAAAACGCTGCGGTTGTTGGGTTGCCCAAATTGCTGCGACTTTTGCCGACCAGGAATGAGCCACCACATGGGCATTTTCCCAGCCTAGGTGCGCCATTAAGGCGTTCAAATCCGCAATGATAGATTTTGTCTGATAGCCGCTTTTAGGCTTGCTTGTATCGCCATGTCCGCGTAAATCTGGGGCAATAATGCGATAGCGATCGCCTAAAGCCTCTGCTACCCTGAGCCAGACTGCGCCTGTATCTGCCAAACCATGCAGCAAGAGTAACGGTTCGCTTCCGGCGTTCCACTCCAGATAAGCCAGTTGCATCTCTGCTAAATTCAGAACTTTTTGCGGTAGACGATCGAGAGGGGAAGGAGAAAACATACGACCCGTTGAAAGACTGAGCGACCCCCATATATCTAACCCAATCGACCGCCCCAACGCAAACGCCTCTATCGGGAAAGCCAATAGACAAAACTCCCCCTCCGAGCAATTCACCAAATTTGCTTAGGATAGTTGTAATTTTTGTGACAAACGAATGTAGCGCACCCAGGTTTGTTGACTTAAAGCCGCAACTTGCTCCGGAGAGAGTGCGGCGGTATGAATTTTCCGACTAGGGGTCAGGTTTTGAACGCCCATGTCTTCCAAAAATGCGATCGCCTCCACGTTAAGGGGAGTCTCTGTTTGAATAAACACTACGAACTGCTTCGCCTGAGTATCCCTAGCTTGTGTCATTGCAATGGCGAGGGAAGCATCTAGTTTTTGATAATCATAGTTCATAGGATTTGAGAGCCTCGTTAGCGATAAGACTCAATCGAGACAGCGCGATCCAACTGCGCTCTTATCCCTTAAGTAGACTCGATCGCGCTCAGAAAGTCATCTTCACTGGGATAGACTTCAAACACCCGATCCATGCTAGTCAGTTCAAACAACATTCTGACCTGTTCGTTGATCGAACACAAACACAGCTTACCGCTCGAAGAGCGCACAATTTTAAGCGCCGATACCAAAGCCCCCAAACCAGAGCTATCAACAAACGTCACATCTTTAAGATTAACCAGAATAATGTCTGCACCTGAAGAGACCAGATGGCTGATTTCTTCGCGAAACTGACTCGCTTTGGTACTATCTAAAATGCCAGAAGGCTGAACCTTTTTAACAACGCGACTCATAGATTTTAGAGCTGTAGGTAGTTCCGATTACCAGCAAGGGGTGGCGAAGCTATGGTAGCATATCGCGAGAAAGGCTTATCATTCAAGGGTTTCAATTTGTCACGCCCGCCAGCATCATACCGAGATTTTGCTAGTATAACGACAACGGGAACTTTCACAGAAATTGAGTGCCAGCTTTCGATCCATTCGTCGGAGTTGCCGCACCAGTTGAGGTGAACTACTCTTTTGGGGTGGAGACGCTTTCATGCGATAGAACCTACCGACCTCAATCTATTTACCCCCATCTCCATCATTGGATTCAGGAGAATGATTCTAGCCACCGTAGGTACTGAACCGTATCCTTTTAACCGCCTCATGACCTGGATCGGAGCCTTAATTGAACGAGGCTTTCTCGACGAAGAAATGGTGGTTCAATACGGCAGTTGTACGCATCTGCCCCCTGGAGTAAAGTGTTACCAGCATCTCAAAACCGATTTATTCGACCGACTCAGCGCTCAGGCTCGAATCACCATCAGTCAGTGCGACGAAAACGCGATCGCCCAACTCGATCGCAGCGGCAATCCCTATATTTTAGTTCCTCGCGCTCAATGCTATAAAGAGCATATTGACGATCGGCAAATTGAACTCGCCCTATCTTTAGATCAAGCGGGCGTTCCCATTGCTTGGTCGCCCGGAGATCTAGTGCGATTTTTAGCATCGCCTCAAAGACTCTCTCTCCCTACCATCAAGGCTGCTGCGAATGATACCCTCTCTCAACGCCTCAACAACCTTGCTGGCTAGCTAGCTAGTCAGTAAGCTAAAGGCGAGTTATCCGTCCATCCTTGTTCGCTTCGCTTACGTAAAACCTGCATGGATAGTCAACCTCCAGGCGCTAACTTTCCGGTTACAGTCTTGAACGGCATTCATCTCGTTCAACTTCCACCGCGTTTGAGCATTCTTGAAGCCGTTGCCTTTAAGGATAACTTTAAGCAACTGTCTCAAGATTATCCAGAACTCAAGCGAGTCATCTTGGATATGTCTCAGACAACATTCATTGATAGTAGTGGGATAGGTACGTTAGTAGGCTGCTTAAAAACCGCTCGCCTGCAACAAACCGAACTAATTTTTTGGAGCATTCATCCGCAAGTGATGATGGCCTTTTCCTTAACCGGGTTACATGAGGTCTTCACCATTGATGACGGAACGCAAGCCGTAATTCCCACAGCAGTCACGAGTCCGCGTCCGCGCCGCGCCGAACTCGGTCCGCCGGTGACGCATCCCTCGGTGCGATCGCGAACCAAACGCTTATTAGATATTGTCGGTGCTTTAGTGGGCTTGGTCATTACAGCCGTTTTATTTATCCCGATTGCGATCGCCATTAAACTCGATAGCAACGGGCCGATTTTATTTGGTCAAACGCGCTGCGGTTGGATGGGACGGAAATTCCGGATCTGGAAATTCCGCTCAATGGTTCCCAACGCCGAGGCGTTAAAGTCTAAAGTCAAAAACCAAGCAGAAGGTGCCATTTTCAAAAATGATAACGATCCCCGCGTCACCCGCGTCGGGCGTTTTCTACGTCGAAGCAGCCTCGATGAGTTACCCCAGTTTTGGAACGTCCTTAGAGGGGAAATGAGCCTAGTGGGAACCCGACCCCCCACCCCAGACGAAATGGAACGCTACGAAGTCCCTAAATGGCAGCGTTTAGACGTAAAACCGGGGATGACCGGAGAGTGGCAAGTCAGCGGGCGATCGCAAATTCGCGACTTTGAAGAGATCATTCGCCTAGACCTGCGCTACCAAGAAAACTGGAGTCTGTTGTACGATATCAAGTTAATTTTCCGAACCATTGCCGTTGTCTTTAACCGCAATGCCGGAGCCGTCTAATATTCTAAGGTGCTGAGATCGGTCTAGCGCTCAAACAGACTCAGCACCAACCCCTTAGCCCCCCGCCGCAAATGTGGCCATCAGCAGAGCCGATAATAACAGTCCGGGGCTAAGAAGCAGCACTAACATCAGTAAATCGTGGGTATTCATCAGAAAAATGGGTAGAAACCCCGTCATTCAATGACGGCTTTACATTAAGTGCTGGTTTTTAAGTGGATATAATCCCAGGAACCAGCAAACCCGTTTAAGCCCTTCCCACAACACAGCTAAGATGTCTTGGCTTTACCCAACGCCTGACCAACCAGGCTTGCAGATAGTCCGAGCTAGGGAAGTACCCGGAAGTGCGTACCAAGCTATGCCTCAATGTGGTATTCACCGCTTACGTTGTCCGAATTGGTTCGGTCAATCCTCGTCCCTTTCAGGGCGAGGTTGGTGAAAACGCATTATCTTAGTTGACGCCTTAAGGTTAGGGTAGCCCATCGAGAAGAAGGGAGAACTGCCTCTCAGGATTATTTTTAGCTTTTGACCCTTACCCAAGAATCCTCGTGCGTTTACGCCGAGGAGTGTCAAACCTTCTCTACCTGCCCTCGCCCTAGGGCTACTATGTATATGCATCTGGTATAGGAATCTCAACTTTAGGTGAGATCCCCCCTAGCCCCCCTTCACAAGGGGGAGCCGGAGTCAAAGTCCCCCTTTTGAAGGGGGATTTAGGGAGATCGAAACCGCGTACAACAAGACTATAAGACTTATGGATACGCGGTAGCGCCCTAGGGAGAAGAGAAATCTATCCCTGATTGAGGCTAGCTAAAGTTTATTCCTGCGGGCGTTCCGTAGTCTGAACGGGAATTTCAATCACAAACATCGCCCCTTGATGAGCTTCCGAAACGCAATTGAGACGCCCGCCGTGTTTTTCCACAATAATTTGATAGCTAATGGAAAGCCCTAACCCCGTTCCCTTGCCAATAGGCTTCGTCGTAAAGAACGGATCGAATAAGCGATTGACAATTTCGGGGGGAATACCCGGCCCATTATCAAAAATTTTAATTCGCACCCAACTTGAATCGATCGCCTCAGTTGCAATCCCAATCTTCGGATAAGGCAGCTTTTCGGGATGTAACTCCAACGTCTCCTCTAGGGCGTCAATTGAATTGCTCAAAAGATTCATAAACACCTGATTGAGCTGTCCGGCATAACATTCCACTAGGGGCAAATCCGCATAATGCTTATCCACCTCAATTTCCGGATAGGTCGAGCGGGCTTTGAGGCGATTTTGGAGAATCATCAGGGTGCTATCGATCCCCTCATGAATATTAACGGGCTTCTTCTGAGCCTCATCCAGGCGAGAGAAATTTCGCAAACTCAGAACAATCTGGCGAATGCGATCGGCCCCAATTTGCATCGATTCTAAGGTTTTCGGTAAATCTTCAATCAGAAAATCAAGATCAATGTCGGCTTCTGCTTGTTGAATGACTGAATTAGGCGCGGAATACTGCTGGCGATACAGACAGATCAAGTCCAGTAAATCTTGAGCGTATTGGGTCGCGTGTGCCAGGTTGCCGCAAACAAAACTGACAGGATTATTAATTTCATGAGCTACCCCTGCCACCAACTGACCCAAAGAAGACATTTTTTCGGTTTGTACCAGTTGACCTTGGGTGCGTTGAAGTTGGCGTAACGTTTCTTCAAGCTGGGTGGCTTGTTCTTGCAGTTGCGCTTGCGATCGCAACAGCGCCGCTTCCGTCTGCTTGCGGCTGGTGATATCTTCCACCATGCCTTCATAGTAGAGCAACTCGCCCCGGTCGTTGCACACGGCCCGCGCATTTTCCGAAATCCAGATAATGCTGCCATCGGTGCGATAGACTTGCGCTTCAAAGCCTTTCACCGAACCCTGTCGGCGCACCAGTTCCACAAACGCCTCTCGCCGACGGGGATCGACATAAATTTGTTTGGCAATATCGTTCACTTGCGCTCTTAATGCTTCTGGGGAAGCATAGCCGTAAATCCGAGCCAGAGCCGGGTTGGCGCTGAGGAATGTCCCTTGAGGCGTTGTTTGAAAAATTCCCTCAATCGCGTTTTCAAAGATACTGCGATATTTCTCCTCTGCTTGCCGCAGGGCTGCTTCTACCCGCTGGCGTTCGGCAATTTGGTTCGCAAGCTCTTGATTGGCGTGCGTTAGTTGCAGGGTGCGATCGACCAAGCTTTGTCGAACCTCTTGAAGACAGCCTGCCCAGTTTTGCTCTTCTGCTGGCATATTCTTTTTGCTAGCAAACATAGCCTACCCCACAATACCGGCTTTGACTCAATACCAGTATCGAATGTTTTCCCCAGAGATTGCGCGATCGCTTCATCGTTTTTTCGTGATTCCTTAGTGTAAACTTTGTGATACAGGTCACAACCCTTTGCAACTCATGGACAAGAGCCTGCGCCACGCACTCAAGGAATGGGCGATCGCAACGGAAGCCTTAGCGCAAGGTCAAACCCTGATGCTCCTCCGTAAAGGAGGCATTCGCGAACAAGAGGGGCGCTTTCGAGTGGCCCAAACTCAAGTGTTACTCTACCCCACCTTGGAGCATCAAAAACCCGAATTGCTCAAACCCGAATATGCTTCAGCCGTCGCCCCCATCCCCTCCGGTTGGCATCCCGAAGCAATCTCCATTCAAGCCTGGGCAGAAATTACCGATATTTTCGCCGCCACCGTTCCCGAAACCGTCAGCGCCTTGTATCCCTACCACATTTGGAACGAGCGATTTATCAGCGATCGCCTCAACTGGAAAGCGCGATCGCCCTTGTACATTTTGCTCTTGCGGGTCTATAACTTAGCACAGGCACAAACGCTCCCTTACCGGGCAGAATATGGCGGATGTCGCTCGTGGATCGACATCGAACCCGCGATTTCTATTGCCCAATCCCAGCCCGCCCTCAGCGATGCTGAATACGCACAACAAACCCACGCCATTCGGCAAATCTTGCAAACGCAGCCTTCCCAGGACGCTCAACCCGCAGATAACCTATGATCTCTAGCTCCCTCACCTGGTTTGTCTCCCAAGTCGGTGCAACTAGCATCGCGATCGCCACCTCAGCAGCCCTCCTTTCAACCTCCGCTTGGGCAGCAACCCTCAGTCAATGGCAATTCAACCCAGCAGAAAATCGCTTAGAAATCGCAGTACAAGCAGGCACCACCCCCCGCTATTTCTTCCTTGAAGATCCCCTACGCCTCGTCATCGATCTTCCAGATACCGAGGTGGGAGCAGTTCCCAGCCAACAACAATATTCAGGAATCGTGCAGCAAATTCGCGTTGCCCAGTTTCAACCCGGACTGACGCGCATCGTTATGGAACTCTCACCCGGCGCGGTTCTCTCTTCTCAACAAGCTCAATTACAACTGATCGAATCCCAGAACGGCATTGCCCGTTGGGCGATTCGTCCGCTCGTCGTTGGGGCATCGCCAGCGAACCCAACCAGCGTTTCCAATACCCTCCCCCCGGCCACCTTTTGGAGCGCCAATGCCCCCCAAGTCAGCGTTCCCCCCATAGCCCGCCGCGCTAACCCACTCCCTTCTCAGGAGGATGCTGAAACCCCAGGCGCAAGTGCGGCAGATTTAACCGTACAACCCCGACAGGCAGTCCTCGCCCCCTCCCCGCGCCCAACTCGTCCGCCTCAAACCGAGCAGCGTCCTCGCCCGCCCTTTCCAACGCCGACGCAGGTAGAACCCCCTGCCCAAAGCCCGCCGCCGCCCGTGCCAGTCCAGGTGGAAGCCCCACCCCAGAACGCCCCAATTGATATCCCCATTACTGCCAATTACAGCCCCCCTCCTGTAGCGGAAGTCCCCGTTATTGAGTTTGGACAACCCTTGCCCCGAAAAGATTTAGTCGCCAGAAACCGTTTAGAGAGTTCTGCGGGGGTTGGCGGTTCAACGGTGGCTTTGGTTGCGCCCGATGCCCGGTTAATTTTGCCGTCTGGAACGCTGCTCACCTTAATGTATCCGGGACGCGTTGCCTTGAGTTTAAGACCGGGTGCCGTCCGTCAGGAAGTTTTGCTGTTACAAGAAGAGATTCGCGATACCAACGGTCAAATTTTGATTCCGATGGGTTCAATGGTGATTGGACGATTTGAAATGGACGGTCAAGGGGTGCGGTTTATTACGCAAGCGATTGGTCTTGGCGATCGCAATCTCCCCCTAGCTGCTCAATCTGTCCCCCTTCATCAAGGCTTGGCTCAGATCGCGATCCAACCCAATCAAACCTTGCAAGTTCGCCTCAGCCAAGACTTGCCCCGCCCGTGAACGCTAGTAAAATTCCAAAATTATGTCTACGGGACGAGTGTCCCGCGAATCTTAATATTTCTATAGATAGAGGTAAACCCTAGGAAACTCTATCTTTTGAGCGCCGTCTACCTCCAAGGTGTGAGATTTTTTGAGGATAGATTGACGATCTCTCTTAACCTTTGGGAAAGATAAGTCACATCGACCCGCCTTTGTTCTGCGATCGCAACCGCCAAGAAGCTTGGCACAAACGCGATCGCCAAATTTTCTAGCGTTCATTGTTATCTCCCTCAGCAGAACCCTTGTAACTGAGATGCCGCCAATATAATGCAAAAGAAATTAGCAAGTTTCATTGGATTAACCTTTACCCTCGGAGTTGCACTCAGCGTTCAACCGCTATTAGCCAATAATCAAACCTCTCCCCCTCCACTCACCCCAACTAATATTAATCCGAGTGAATCTGCTCAAACTCCTCAGCGCGATCGCATGACGCCTGCTTCAACTCGTGAAAATCTCCCCCAGACCCAAAGTTCTGTCCCCAACCCAAACACTTCCGTTGCGATAGAACCCCAACAGGCTGCTTTAAATCCACAGCCATCAACCCTTCGCCTAGAAGTCAGCCTCTCTCGCCGTCAAGTAACGGTTTACAACGGAACCGCGCCGGTTAAAACCTATCCTGTCGCCATCGGTCGTCCAGGTCACGACACCCCAACAGGTCGCTTTGAAGTCAGACAAATGCGTCGCAACCCAACCTGGATTAATCCTGCTACAGGACAAAAATTTAAAGCAGGAACCCCCGGACATCAAATCGGGACGCGCTGGATTGGCTTCTGGACAGATGGATTAAATTGGATTGGTTTTCACGGTACGCCTTACCCCAGTTCCATTGGTCAAGCCGCCTCTGAAGGTTGCTTGCGGATGCATCAAAACGATCTAGAAGAACTTTTTGAGCAAGTGAGACTCGGAACATTGGTAACGGTGGTTCGTTAACTTTCTTTCAGTAGAGACGCATTTAACGGCGTCTCTACTCTTCCAAAAATCAACTGCTAATTAAAATTTGACTCAATTTAATCCCCCCAATGAGATAAATCAAAAACAAAATTGGGTCTTTCCATAGAGATAAGCGAACCTAAGAATTTAATAAAATTTATTGAACTATAGGTTGAGTTAACCTAACAGAATCATCGTTAAGTTGGTAATGTCAAAACCAACAAACGAAGGAAAACTATCATGAATTCGGATAATCGTAAAAACCTGTTTATTGGACTCTTTAGCGTTATGAGTTTAGCGATCGCAGGTGCATTTGTGGCGACGCCCTCAGTCCGCGCTCAATTCGGTACGGATCAACAGCAAGACGGTCAAGTGGGTCAGCAGCAGCAACAACAGCAACCCGGACAACAAGACGGTCAATTCGGTCAGGAGCAACAAGACGGTCAGTTCGGTCAACAACAACAGCAAGACAACGATCAACAATGGGCCCAAGATGAAGATGAGGGTGTACGCGCACTCTGGTAATTTCTAGCAGTGTTGTTGCTGTCTGGAAAGCGGCTTTTATTCAAAAAAAGTTAACTAAATTTCGTGCTTTCCAATTTAACATCCTCTTTTCAGCAATATATAAAAGTAGAGGCGTTCAGGGTAACGTCTCTACGCTTAATCATATAAAGCAGGTTTGAAAGATTTATTGCTATTGAATAAAATAAGCAACTTTGATTCTGTTTTTTATTTAAAAACCTGCTTGTCAATTAGATCTAGCTAAATCCAAAAATGCGAAACAAAGTTATTGGTTTTATTGGGCTAGCTTGTACCGTTGGAGCGGCGGTGACAGTTCAACCTCTGCTGGCAAATCACCAAACTCCTTCTACCCCTTTGTCCAGCAATAGCGTTCAACCGAGCGAAGCAGTTCAAGCGCCAAACGTCTATCATTCGCCTCCCTCCCCAACCCCAACCCCAACGAGCGAACCACTGGTGAGTGCAGAAGTTCCCGTTGCGGTAGAATCGCCATCGCCACCCGTAGAACCCCCACCCACTGCGACTCAACAGCAGTCAACCGTTCGCCTTGAAGTTAGCCTCTCTAACCGTGAAGTGACGGTTTACAACGGAACGGCTCCCGCCCAAACCTATCCGATTGCGATTGGACGAGCAGGCCACGAAACGCCAGTCGGCACGTTTGAAATTCAGCAAATGCGTCAGAACCCAACCTGGATTCATCCCGTAACAGACGAAAGATTTAAAGGGGGAACGCCTGGAAACCCATTAGGGACGCGCTGGATTGGCTTTTGGACAGATGGAAGAAACTGGATTGGCTTTCATGGTACGCCTGAGCCAGGTTCTGTTGGTCAAGCCATCTCTCATGGGTGCTTGCGGATGCATAACCAGGATGTGGAAGAACTTTTCGAGCAAGTTGAAATGGGTACGCTCGTCACCGTTGTGGATTAAAAAAATAGGGTGAGGCTTAACCTCACCCTACCGCTAGCTTTAATTCTGGTTAGCTTCTGGGAATGTCCGTCTAAATTCTTCAATCAAATCGTCCATTTCCTCTAGAGCTTGGTTGACATCAATCCTCAAAGTTCCCAAATTGGGCTGCTCTAGAAGCTGAACCAGGGACTCTCGCTTACTTTCAATTAACGCAATCCGTTCTTTAATGGTTTGAATATCCATCAGTGCTTGGTGAAGATGAACTTTTTTTTCAAGGTAACTGCGTTCTACTTTAACCCATTCGCGGAATTCCCCATCCGCCTTACGGTGGGGGAGTTCATCGCAGCCCATTAAGCGGGTTGCGCTAGCGGTCTGCGCCTGTGCTATTGAAGAAATGGGTGGCGCTTGGCTTCTGTGGGCTTATTTTTAATCACTTCTGCCATAAATCGCTTCAGTGCTTTCTCGCGATTTCGCATAAAGGCCGTCCAGAAACCGGGCTGAAACTCATCCATTGTTTTGGCAAGCGCCCACACGTCAACGGCTAGGATATTGTACAGGGTTTCATCCTCTCGTTTGAGAGAGTTAATTTGCTCAAGAATTTCGCGAGCTTGGGGCGAAGGACGTTTCTTATCTGAAATCATAATGGAGGATACCCTCTTTTAAAGCTAGAAGCAGAAGTAAGCGCGTACCTTTTTCGATCATACTGGCTGCTTTCGGAATCGGGATATGGGTAAAAGGACAACCGATAAGCTGTCCTACGCTTGGGGTTAAAACTTTTAAAGTTGTGTTCTAACATCTAGAGTTAAGGCTGACGCGATCGCGCCTTAACCCAAAGACGATAAAATCTAACGTGCTGCAACTCCAAACGGATAGACTCTCGCAAACCCTATGCTCCGAAAAGTTTCTTTAGGCAATCTCTTGCTGATCGTTGGCACCCCCTTGGCGTTGGGCGGCTTAATTGCCTACTTTACCAACAACCCTACTCTCAATTTAGCAGGCTTTTTCTATGGTATTCCCATCCTGTTGGGTGGATTAGCGCTGAAAGCTGCTGAACTCAAGCCTATCGCGTTTACTCAGCCGACTAGCGAGGCGGTTTTGGCTTTGCGAGAGCAACAAGCCACTGAGATCCAAAAACAGTTACGCCAGGATGTCACCCGTTTCCGTTACGGACAGTCAGCGCATCTTGACGATGCTCTCGAACGCCTCGGTTTAAGCCCAATCGATGAGGAACGTCCTGTGCTGACAGGGATTCGCGAAACGGAAACCCAAGGGAATTACACGTTAATCCTTGAATTTGATTCTCCGTTCTTCTCTGTGGAAGATTGGCAGCAAAAGCAAGAAAAAATTAATAAGTTTTTTGGCCCTGGGATACAAAGCGAGATTACTCAGCCTGAGAGCGATCGCATTGAGTTAGCTTTAATCACAACGCCGAATCCCTAAAAGGTCTATTTTTCCAGTCGCACCGCATACCATTGCAGATAATGACCGGGACTTATGGTAAATTCGCAGGCAATTTCCATTAAATATTGGGCTTGTTCGTCCAAGGTGGAGAATTTTTGCAAATCTCTAGGTAGGTTGTCTTGTTGGGCTAAAACCCCTTTGAGTTTTTCTAGCAACTCTTCTGGGCTGAGAAACTGTTCGGGTTGGTTGGGTTCTAACACGACAAACGCGTCATAGTCATACATGATTGAGTCTGGCATTTTTTCCTCGCCTGTTGAATGTAGCTTCGATCCTAGGGAAGCGATGCGCGATCGCCTCCCTAGGGATTCCCAGTGTCTTAAAATAGAAACCTTGATGATTTTGGGCGATGTCCCAGTCTCGTCCCCCTGTACCCAACTTTCGCTAAGATTGAAATATTCACCGAAATCCCGACCGGATTATAGGTATTATTGACAAGCCCTTTCAGGCTAAAGCGAATTCCCTCTCAAATCAATAGCTCACGGACGTAGTTGTACGGTAGTTCTTATGGCTCAAACCTTAACCCCCTCTGCTGAAACTCAAAAACGCTCTAAAGTCGAAGACCTTAAAGAAAATAGTAACTATTTGCGCGAACCTGTCGCCTCAGAGCTATTAGAAGACACTACACATTTTTCTAACGACGCGATCCAGATCCTCAAATTTCACGGTTCGTATCAGCAGGACAACCGGGATAACCGCGTTAAAGGTCAAGAGAAAGACTACCAGTTCATGTTGCGGACGCGCAATCCAGGTGGCTTTATCCCTCCTCAACTGTATCTGGCGTTAGATAACTTATCTGACCAATATGGTAACGGGACTCTGCGCGTTACCACCCGTCAAGGCTTTCAACTCCACGGCATTCTCAAGAAGAATCTGAAAGCGGCAATTGCCACCATCGTCCAAAACATGGGTTCCACATTAGGCGCTTGTGGCGACCTCAATCGTAACGTTATGGCCCCGCCTGCGCCCTATAAGACCCGTCCAGATTACCAATACGCCTGGGAGTACGCTGATAAGATTGCCGACCTGCTGCGGCCCCAGACAGGGGCGTATTACGAGATTTGGTTAGATGGGGAAAAGGCAATCAGCGCCGAAGAAGCACCCGAAGTCAAAGCCGCCAGAGAAAGTAATGGCAACGGTACCCTCATTCACGGCAAAGAGGAACCGATTTATGGCGATCGCTATATGCCGCGCAAGTTTAAAATTACCGTGACGGTACCGGGCGATAACTCCATTGACCTGTTTACCAATGACCTGAGTTTAGTCGTTCTACTCAACGATGCTGGCGAATTGGAAGGCTTTAACGTCTATGCTGGCGGTGGGTTAGGACGAACCCATAATAAAGAGGAAACCTTTGCCCGTCTAGCCGATCCGATTGGTTATGTGGCCAAAGATGATGTGTACGATCTGGTGAAAGCCATTGTCGCCACGCAACGGGATTATGGCGATCGCGCCGAACGCCGTCATGCCAGAATGAAATATCTGCTGCACGATTGGGGCGTTGATAAATTCCGCCAAACCGTCGAACGCTATTTTGGCAAACCCATCGAACCCTTCCGTCCTTTACCCGCCTTTGAATATCGTGACTATTTAGGTTGGAACGAACAAGGCGACGGGAAACTGTTTGTAGGAATTTCCATTGAAAATGGTCGAGTCAAAGATGAAGGTAACTTTCAACTCAAAAGTGCCTTGCGGGAAATTGTCGAACGCTTCAACCTCCCCATGCGTCTAACGGCGAACCATAACGTCATTTTGTACGAAATTGCTCCCGAAGACCAAATCGAAATCGATCGCCTATTGCGCGATCGCGGCATTACGATTAATCCTACCGAAATCGATCCCTTAGTGCGCTATTCTATGGCTTGTCCCGCCTTACCCACTTGCGGGTTAGCCATTGCCGAATCAGAACGCGCCTTACCCGGTTTCCTAGATCGCATCCGCGCTTTACTCAATAAACTGGGATTAGAGCAAGAACACTTCGTTATCCGCATGACTGGCTGCCCGAATGGTTGTGCTAGACCGTATATGGCAGAATTAGGATTTGTGGGACAAGCACCGAACGCCTATCAAGTTTGGTTAGGCGGAAACCCCAGCCAAACCTGTTTAGCAGAACCTTACCTCGATAAGATGAAAGGTGAGGATTTAGAAGCCACCTTAGAACCCCTTCTCAGCTACTTCAAACAGGAAAGCCTGCAACGGGCAGAACCCGAAAGTTTTGGTGAATTTTGTCATCGCGTCGGTTTTGATGCCTTGCGTCGCTTTGCAGCCAGCTATCAACCCCAAACCGAGGCCGCAACAACCGTTAAAGATAGCACCAGTTTAGGCAAAATCCGCTATCGGGTGGGCGTGCGCGATCGCACCTACAACCTGTTAAAAGATGCCGCCGCTAAAAATGGTAAATCCATGACGCAACTGGTTGCTGAAGCGGTGGATGCTTACTTTGGAAATAGCGCCGAATAACTCAATTCGCAATTTTCATAGATTAACGGGTAGGAAAAGTTTAAGACTAACCTACCCGTTTTTATTGACTGTAGCCCCAAAAATAGGACAGCAAACCCTTAACCTCCTAATTCCCCGCAATACTTGAATAGAGATAAACTCAGGACAGAGACTTGTAGGGGGACTTCACCATGTCAACTGAAATCATTCCAGCCGAGAATCTCCAAACATCGCCTGCGGTAGACTGGGAACCCCCAATGCCACCCACAGACTTAATCTTTGATGACGGAGAACCCTTGGAAACTCACCGCCACCGCACCGCGATGAATACCTTGATTCGTTCGCTAACTCATGCCTATGCCGATCGTAATGATTTCTTTACGGGGGGCAATATGTTCATCTACTACAGTAGCGAACAAGCTCGAAATCGAGATTTTCGAGGGCCTGATTTTTTCGCTGTTTTAGGGATTGATGGCACTTACACCCGCCAAGGTTGGGTGGTTTGGGAAGAACAGGGACGTTATCCTGATGTCATTGTGGAATTGATGTCTAGCAGTACCGCCACAGTAGATGTCACCACCAAAAAAGAGCTTTACGAACGCACCTTTCGCACCCCTGATTACTTTGTCTACCATCCCTTCGATCCCAACTCGCTGAAAGGATGGCGCTTAGGTGCCAATTTGCGCTACGAGGAATTAACCCCGAATGAACGCGGCTGGTTGTGGTGCGAAACTTTAGGCTTTTGGCTAGGCACCTGGGAAGGAACGATAGAACGCGAACCCGCAATTTGGCTAAGGTTCTACGATACAGACGGGAATTTAGTTCTATTACCCGAAGAAGCCGCACAGCAGCAAGCTGAAGCCGCACAACAACAAGCTGAAGCTGCACAACAACAAGCTGAAGCTGCACAGCAGCAAGTCGAAGCCGCACAACGACAAGCTGAAGCCGAACGTCAGCGGGCTGAACGGTTAGCTGCGAAGTTACGAGAATTAGGGATAGAACCGGATAGCGTGTGAGGGGGAGCCGTGCATTTCACGAATAAAACCATTATTATTACAGGGGCTTCGGCAGGAATTGGGCGAACTTTATCCTTATCCTTAGCTCAACAAGGGGCGAACCTTGTTTTAGCAGCACGCGATGCTACTGCACTGGCGGAAGTTGCAGATGCGTGTCACAAAGGGGGCGGAAATGCGATCGCAATTCCCACCGATGTCACCCAACCCCAAGCCTGTCAGCACCTAATTGAGCAAGCGATCGCCACCTTTGGGCAAATTGATATTTTGGTGAATAATGCCGGAATTTCCATGCTGGCACCTTTTGAACAGGTGACAGACCTTTCCATCTTTGAGCAGGTGATGCAAGTCAACTATCTCGGCGCGGTATACTGCACCCACTATGCCTTACCTTACCTGAAAACTAGCCGAGGTCTATTAGTTGCCATCTCCTCCCTGTGCGGGAAAACCGCAGTTCCCACCCGTACCGGATATGTGGCTAGCAAACACGCCCTGCAAGGCTTCTGCGATACGCTGCGAATTGAATTGCGAGGAACAGGGGTGGATGTTTTGGTGGTTTCGCCCGGATTTGTTGCCACTGATATCCGCAAACGCGCTTTCGGGGCAGATGGGCAAACTTTGGGCAACAGTCCCCGCGATGAGAGTCGGGGAAATATGTCTGTAGAAGAATGCGTTCGGCAAATTCTGAGGGCAATGGAAAAACGCCAGCGAGAACAAATTATGACCCCCAAAGGGAAAGTCATCCCTTGGGTAAAATTAATCGCGCCGGGAATTGTCGATCGTTTAGCTGCAAAAGCGGCTGGTTGGAAGTCATGAAATTAAGCCGCAAACGGTTGGCACTTTTGGCACTTGCCAGCCTGTTAATTGTCGCATCTTGGTGGGGAGTTGCGGCGGCTAGATGGGGGTTGCAAGTGCGATCGCTCCAACAGGATAACCTCCCCCTCCTCTATCTTGCCCCCCAACAAGCCCAATCGGTTCCCGGAGTCCTCATCGCCCACGGTTTTGCAGGTTCTAAGCAACTGATGCTCGGTTATGGCCATGTTTTAGCCCGCGCTGGCTATGGGGTGATGCTGTGGGATTTTGATGGACATGGGGCGAATGCCAACCGCTTGCAACGCTATGAGTTAGAACAAAACCTCGATGTTGCCCTGCAAGCCCTCTTAGAACAACCCGAAATTGACTCCACTCGCCTCGCCCTGTTAGGGCATTCTATGGGTAGCGGTATGGTGATGATGCAGGGCGTTCGCGATCGCGATCGGTTTGCAGCCACCGTTGCCATTTCTCCCACAGGCGCTAGCGTCACGCCTGAAGCCCCGCGCAACCTGCAATTACAGGCGGGTAGCGGCGAGGGCAGATTTGTCAGCAATGCCGAACGACTGCTAACCCAAGCAGGCGGCGAGAACCCCAATTTAGCCACAGGTGAAGGGCGAGAATTGGTGGTGATACCGGGAGTCGAACATATCACCATCCTATTTAGCGATACCAGCCATCAAGCCGCCTTGCGCTGGCTGAATGCCACCTTTGGCAACCCCCAAGAGAGTCAGTACGCCGATCGGCGCATGGCTTGGTATGGCTTGCATCTGTTGGGATGGCTGTTAGGTTTAACGACAGTTGCACCGCTGCTGAGGGCGTCGGAAGAGCGGGCGGTCAAAATTCCCCAAATTCGGCGTTGGGGCGGCTTAATCGCGTCGCCAGTAGTCGCTACGGTGGGATTAATCCTCTTGAGCCAGCGTTTTGAACTGCAAGCCTTGGGCGGCGTTCAGGTGGGGGGCGCTGTCGGCGTCTGGTTTTTGCTGGCTGGAGGGACGTGGTTAGCCATTTTAGGTCAGATTCCCCGTCCCCATCTACGGACAATCGGCCTCGGTGTTTTGCTGTTTGCACTGCTGTGGGTTGCTTTTGGGGCAATGGCGCAAGTCGTTTGGCTCCAGTGGTGGCTGATTCCGATGCGGTTGAGGTTGTGGTTGCCGATCGCGATCGCCTGTTTGCCCTGGTTCTTAGCTTCCGGCATTGTCCAGCAAAATCTAGGAATTGCTCAACGCTTCCTGTGGTGGTTCGCCCAAAGTGCCATCTTAATCGGTGGATTTGTTTTAACCCTCAACTATCTCCCGCAATTGGGGTTTATGTTCTTGCTTTTGCCCTTATTTCCGCCGCTGATTGGCATTCTTTCTCTCATTGCAGGTTTATTCAATCAAGCTTGGGTTTATGCCCTGGGTTCTGCGCTGTTCTTCGGATGGTTGCTCGCCGCCGGTTTTCCGCTCTCTGCTTGAGCCAAACTCAAGGGTAGTTTTTCCTCATTCATTCAGAAAAATGTCAATCTGAACTGATTTTCAAAGCACCCATAAAAGAAAAAAATGAGTCCAGTTGAAACTGTGATGAATGCTAGGGTTGCTCGGTCAATTTATGTAGCTCTATTTACAGCTTTGGAGGGTTGGAAATCGATTAAATAGTCGAGAACCAACGTCAAGGAAGCGACCAATGAGAGGAGAACGAACTGGCTGGAAAAGAGGATTTACCGCTTGCTTCTTGATGATTTCTGTTACATTTATGAGTTCCTGTGCAAGTACCTCAGCAAGCAACACCACAGGGGGGCGGCAAGTCATTCGGATTGCCATCGGAACTCAAGATCAAGTCATCAACACCGCCGTGGGGGGAGCAGTGGTTCGCGAGATGGAATTGCTGCAAAAGCATCTTCCTCGCACGGGCAAATATGAAAATGTTGAATATAAAATTGAGTGGTCTAGCTACACTTCAGGGCCACCGATTACTAACAAAATGGTCGCCGGACAGATTGATATTGGTCTGATGGGAGACTTTCCGGCGGTTATTAATATGCTGACGTTCCAGAAAGAAGTTGCCAACGCCGATTCTCTGTTTATTGGAACGCTAGCTTATAGTCCGACAGGGGCAGGAAATGCCGTTGTAGTTCCTAAAGATAGCCCTGTCACCTCCTTAGCCGATTTAAGAGGAAAAACCGTTTCGGTTCCCTTCGGTTCGGCCGCGCATGGGATGTTGCTCAAAGCATTAGAAACAGCCAATCTCAATCCCGAACAAGATGTCAAATTAATTAGCCAATCTCCCGAAGTGGGAGGAAGCAGCCTGCGTACTGGACAAATTGATGCTCATGCTGACTTCGTACCGTTTGGCGAGTTATTTCCCTTCCGAGGTTTTGCGCGTAAGATTTTTGATGGGGCGCAAACAGGTAAACCGACGCTACACGGGATTGTCGTTCGCTCTGATTTTGCCGAACAGTATCCGGAAGTGGTAGTTGCTTACTTAAAAGCAATTTTGGAAGCCAACCAAATGTTCCGGGAAGAACCAGAGGCGATCGCAGCTAACATCCAAGAATGGTCGGGCGTCGAAAAAGAAGTCGTTTATATGTTCCTCGGTCCTTCTGGGTTGCAAGCCTTAAGCCCCGCTATTGAAGACGTGCATTTAACTGCGCTGAAAAATAGCGTCGCCACCCTTGCTGAATTAGGGCGCGTCGATGCTGGCATTAATCCCGATAGTATTGTGGACTGGGTGGACGATCGCTTTCTCAGACAAGCCATTGAGGAAATGAACCTCGATTACGATCGCCTGGTTGCAGAGGCGGGAAATTACGTCATTACAGGCAACGACGCGCTGACGAACGAACCCATCACGAACCCGAAAATGGCCGCCCAACTTTGGGTACAAGGCGAAGAAACCGTGATGAGCTTTGCTTCAATCGCCAATATGCTACAGATGTTACCCAAGCTGCAAGAAGAAGGGAAAGCCGCTAACGTCCTATTTGTCCACGATCGCGAAAACGGTTGGAAGCTGTTTGCCGAAAACTCCTACTTTGTACAAACAGGAAACGAAATCTCCGCCTTTCTATCTGCGGAAGCGGCTCAGAATGCGGCTTCTGCCTCCGGAGGACGGGTTGCAGCCTTCAAGGACTTGCAACAATTTTATGCCCAACAGTCTCAGCAAGCACTGTTAGTGGCTCCTCGATAGGCTTTCAATCTAGGGGAAAGTCCAATTTCCCCTTTGTCCTTCATTTTTGCGTTCTGATGGCAAATTCTTCTAAACCAGCAATGGCAGCCATGTTTTCTCGATCTTTAGCAAGCGCGAGTCGCTACCTGCCGCGTCCGCCCGTTGCCTTTCCCCTCTGGCAAAATCGCACCTTTAGGCAGTTTCTCTCGCTGATTTTATTCTTCGGGATTTGGCAAATTCTGTGTACTATCGATTTCAACGTTTTTATTAACTTTACCTTTGTGCCATCGCCGCTCGAAGTCTTTGGGGCAACGGTAAAATTCTTTGCTGGCGATCCGATGGTGCATATTAAAGCCAGCGTTATGCGGGTGTTAATTGGTTTTGGAGCCGCCACCCTTTTAGGCGTCTCCTGCGGCGTCTTAATTGGCTGGTTCAAAGCCATTGAAGATTTGGTGTTTCTGCCGTTGGAAATTCTAAGACCCATTCCAGCAGTGGCTTGGATTCCGCTGGCGATTTTAATGTTTGCAACCGCCGAAGCCGGAATGATTTATATCACGTTCATTGGTGCCTTTTTCCCCATCTTAATTAGCACGATTAAGGGCGTGGAAGGGACTGATGTTTTGCTGCTGCGCGTCGGGCAAAGCTTAGGGGCAAAGCAATGGGATGTGTTCAAAGAAATTGTGATTCCGGGGGCTTTACCCAGTATCGCCAGCGGTTTAGTGATTGGTATGGGGAATTCCTGGTTTTGCTTGGTAACGGCAGAAATTCTGGCAGGGCGTTACGGCATCGGCTATATGACGTGGGAATCCTATGTGACTTCCAATTATCCGCCGATTGTGATGGGGATGTTGTTAATTGGCTTGATGGGGGCGCTGAGTTCCCTAGTGGTGGATCGGGCGTTAACGGCTCTCATGCCTTGGCGAGTCTCCAATAAGGGTTAATGGTTGTTCTAAATGTCCCTTTTGCAATCTTTTTCAGGAAATGATGATTGAGTTAGTGGAAACGAGTGTAACGGCTCCGGTTAAGGGTTTAGTTGAAGTTGAAAATTTGTCGGTTTCTTTCAAACGCCGGGGTCAAACGGTTCATGTTTTTGATACGGTGAACTTCAAGATTAAACCGGGCGAATTTGTGTGTTTGTTGGGGCCATCGGGTTGCGGTAAGTCAACGATTCTGAATGCGATCGCGCATTTTGTCAAACCCACCCAAGGCCATGTGTTTGTCGATAAGCGCCATGTCACGTCACCAGGGGCGGATCGCGGCTTTGTGTTTCAACAATATTCCCTATTGCCCTGGAAAACCACGTTTCAGAATGTGGAGTTTGGGCTAAAGGTGCGCGGCGTATCCAAAGCGCAACGTACAGCCCTAGTTAACGATTATCTCAACCGCGTGGGATTATACAAGCATCGCAATTCCTATCCGCATCAACTTTCTGGGGGGATGCAACAACGGGCGAGTATTATTCGGGCGTTAGTCAATTCGCCCTCAGTGCTGTTAATGGATGAACCGTTTGCGGCGCTGGATGCTCAAACGCGGCACATGATGCAAGAGTTGCTGATGGCGATTTGGAATGATGTCAAATCAACCGTTATTTTTGTTACCCACGATATTGAAGAAGCGATTTTCTTGAGCGATCGCATTTTTGTTATGGGCGTGAATCCCGGTAGAATCAAGGCGGAGTTAACCGTTCCCCTACAGCGCCCCCGCACGCCTGAAATGACGGTTTCCCCCGAAGCGATTCGCTTTAACCGCCAAATTTTTGACCTAATTCGCGAAGAAACGCTTAAAAGCATGGAGTTAACCTAAACCGAGGCTTGGGCAGTTTGGAGAAATTCCGGTTGCATCCAGCGACTCAAATCGATTTGACTTAAGGGTTCGTTCCCCGTTACCCCTTTGAGCCGATCGATATGATACTCGATCCAATCTTGGCGAATTTGAGTTTCTAAGAAATATTGCCCAATCTGCCCCTGGGTGTAAGTTCCGGCTAAAAATTGGGCAATCATCCCGGCATCTAGCTTAATCCACTGGCTAATCAGTTCTGGGGCTGATGGGGTTGTGGCATACCAATATTGGGCGGCGAGTAAGGCTTTGAGATAAGCAACCACTAAATCGGGATGGCGTTCGGCAAATTCTTCTTGTACGACAACGCCGTGAAAGGCAGGTAAGCCGCTCATATTGCCATCAAAGAGGCGTTTAAATTTCCCCCCTTGGCGAGCAATTTCGTGGAAGGGGGCAAAGTGGGCGTAACCATCGACTTGAGTAGATTGGGATTGGGTAATGCCTTTAATACTCAAGTCTTGGATGGAGGCTAGCGTTACCTCTGCGAGTAAGTTGGCTTCGTGGAGCGATCGCACCACCATCCCATGCGCCGATGAGCTAAAGGGTACCGCGATCGCCCGCCCGCGTAAATCCTCAATACTGCTCAAACGGGAGGTTTGGGGGACAATGACAGCATTCCCAGAACCATCAGGATTGCTAGCAATAAAGCTAATTAACCGCGTTTTGCTGGTTTGGGCTTCGGGTAGGGCGCTCAGTAATAGGGGATAATCGCCTAGGATACCAATATCGAGTTCGTGCGATCGCAATCCCTCCACAATCGGCGCACCCGAATAAAAATCGCGCCATTGGATTTGGTATTGCACCCCACTATACGCCCCTTCTTTGGGCAAGAAATGCTCTAATAACCCTAATCTTTGCATCACTAGACCTGCGGTAATTGTCTGCACGGTCCAATTTTGCGTGCCAATGGTTAAAGTTAGGGTTTCCGGGCGCTGGGGGGAATTCGGACGAATTAAAAAGCTAGGAGATTGTAAGACAACGGGCTTCAGAGATGGCGTTTCTTGAACCTTAAGTTCCGAAGGTTCGGATTGCACTAAGGCAATAAACTTTTGAATCGGTTCTGACTTAATCGCTTGAGCAGAATGACGGCAAGATTTGCACTCATCTGCCGCCTGACTTAAGCGTTTGGGCAACAGCAAAAATAAACTCGCTTTCAGGGAAAACTCTTCAATCGGGATGGTTTTTAGCATCCCATATTGTCGCTCGGTTAAAAACTCAAAGTTAGATCCAAAACCGATATATCCGCCTTGGGTGACATAGGTTCGCATCAAACTCAAAGAATCAACAATCTCAACTTGAGTAAAGTCAGTTAAAGATAATCCCAGTTCCGCAAGACGAGTTTCAAAGACTAAGCGGCTAGGCGTTCCTTCCGGGAGGAGAACCCACGGTTCGTGCTGCAATTGTCTTAAACTCACCGAAGGCTGTTCGGCTAGAGGAGAATGGGCAGAAACCATTAAACCATAGTGGATCGAGTCGATGGCGATCGCGCTGACTTCATGAAACTCTGAAAAGCTAATATCGGCAATTCCAGCATCAATATGACCCTCAATAATCGCACGATATAAAGCCTCAGTGGAGTCAAAGCGAAGGCACTGCGTTTGATTGTCAGGATATTGACGGCGATACTTGAACAACACATCAGGAAGCCAACCATCGGCTAATCCTGGAGTTGTTCCTAACCTTAAATTGCCTTGTTTTCCCTGTTTGATTTCTTCAATTTCTTGAATGAGTCGATTCTCTAAATGAATTAAACTTTGCCCTTCCTGCTTTAAATATTCTCCCACTCTCGTTAGTTGAACTTTTCGCCCCAAGCGATAAAACAATGGCGTTCCCAGTTCCGTTTCTAACGATTTAATCTTGGCACTCACCGCAGGCTGGGTCAAATTTAAGGTGTCTGCTGCTTCTGTAAAACTCAAGCATTTAGCAACTTCTAAAAATACTTTAACTTGATAGATTTCCATTTTTAATTCCCGGTTTTTACTTAAAATTCACCGTTCAGCCTAATTTAATAATAAGCTCAATTGCGAATCCATCAAACTCTTTTATAGGTTTATAAAAAAACGAGATGGTCAAACAGTATTGCTGGATACAAATTAGATTGATAGCTCTTTCGTAATCTCTTATCATCGAGTCAGTCAACAAAAATCAAGCGCAAAACAACAATCCTGATTTTTGGATTTAAGACTCTGGCATTCTTGATAAATAGAGAGGTTGTTTGTGGAAACTCAGTGGCTTCAAACTGATGTTCTCGTAATTGGTGGGGGGACGGCCGGAACGATGGCGGCCATTAAAGCAAAACAAGCAAATCCAGAAGCCGATGTCTTGGTTTTAGAAAAAGCCAATATTCGCCGCAGCGGTGCGATCGCAATGGGTATGGATGGCGTGAATACCGCCGTAATTCCGGGAAATTCAACCCCCGAACAATATGTCCGAGAAATCACAATTTCCAACGATGGCATTCTCAACCAAAAAGCCGTGTATCAAACGGGCAAACTGGGATTTGAAGTCATCCAAGAATTAGAAAGTTGGGGCGTAAAATTCCAAAAAGACCGCGAAGGCAACTACGACCTTAAACAAGTGCATCGGGTGGGTAAATATGTCTTACCCATGCCCGAAGGGAAAGACCTGAAAAAGATTTTATCGCGCCAAGTCAAGCGCCACAAAGCTAGAGTCACGAATCGCGTTATGGCGACACGGGTGATGGTCAAACAGGGGCGGGCTATTGGTGCAGTTGGGTTTGATGTCCGTAGCGGCGATTTTGTCATCATCCAAGCCAAAGCTGTCATCCTCTGTACGGGGGCTTGCGGGCGTTTGGGTTTACCCGCATCCGGCTATCTCTACGGCACCTACGAGAACCCCACCAATGCGGGCGACGGTTACTCAATGGCCTACCACGCAGGGGCAGAACTCACTAATATTGAATGCTTCCAAATCAATCCCCTGATTAAAGATTACAACGGCCCGGCTTGCGCCTACGTTGCTAGTCCCTTTGGGGCTTATACCGCCAACGCAGAAGGACACCGTTTCATTAGTTGCGACTATTGGAGCGGACAAATGATGCTGGAAGTTTGGAAAGAGTTAAACTCCGGTAAGGGGCCCGTTCAGCTAAAAATGACGCATCTGGATGAGGATACCATTTCTGAGATTGAAAAAATCCTCTGGGATAACGAACGCCCCAGCCGGGAACGCTTCCACGCCAACCGCCAAGAAAACTACCGGACGCAGGGCGTAGAGATGAATATCTCGGAAATTGGCTTATGTAGCGGCCATAGCGCCTCTGGGGTTTGGGTGGATGAAAATGCTCAAACAACCATACCGGGACTCTATGCAGCCGGAGACATGGCCAGCGTTCCCCACAATTATATGATTGGCGCGTTTGTGTTTGGACGCTTGGCAGGGGTCAATGCGATTGATTATGTGCAAGCCTTAGACCATGTGGAACCGGATGCAGATTGGTTAGAAGCCGAAAAAGCCCGAATTTATCGCCCCTTGAGTCAACCCGATGGTATTCCCCATACCCAGGTGGAATATAAGCTGCGCCGTTTGGTGAATGACTATTTGCAGCCGCCTAAAGTAGACCACAAGATGGAAATTGGCTTGCGGCATTTTGAACGCTATAACGAAACCCTGGATTTAATGGGGGCCCGCGATCCGCATGAGTTGATGCGCTGTATGGAAGTGCATTTTATCCGAGATTGTGCAGAAATGGCGGCGAAGGCTTCCCTATACCGCAAGGAAAGCCGCTGGGGACTGTATCACTATCGCGTAGACTACCCGGAAAAGAATAACGAGGAATGGTTCTGTCACGTCAACTTGAAGAAGAACGAAGTAGGGGACATGGAGTTATTTAAGCGTCCCGTTGAACCCTATGTCGTGGATGTGGATATCGAACGGGAAGTATACGACGTAGCAGTGCGGTGAGTGCTGAGTGGGGAAGAGGATGGGGGGATGGGGGGATGGGGAGGTGGGGGGAAAAAGAGTGCTGAGTGAGGTTTATTATTTGATCGGATTTCTCCACACCCGCAATAGCCTACACAGACTGAGTGCTGAGTGAGGTTTATTGTTTGATGCAATGGGTACTTTTACAGCTATAAAAGGAGCAAAGCCAATGGCCTTAGCGATGCAACGGGTGGATGTACCCGTAATTGTGGATGAGTCAAAGTGTTTAGAGAAATGTACCGCTTGTATTGAAGTGTGTCCGTTGGATGTGTTGGCGAAGAACCCAGAGACGGGGAAAGCCTATATGAAGTATGACGAGTGTTGGTTCTGTTTGCCTTGTGAAAAGGAATGTCCAACCAATGCCATTACGGTACAGATTCCCTTTTTGTTGCGATAGTGGAGTGAATAGGTATGTATTTAGACGATCTCGATCCAGAATTGCAACCGTGGGCTGAAATGTTGCGATCGCCAGAAGTTAGCGATCGCCTAGTCGCAGTCAAGACTATACAACATCTAGGGAACGAGGAGGCGGTTGGTCTTTTAATCGAAGCTTTGAACGATGAAAGCCCCGCCGTGCAAAAGATTGCCATTACCACCCTTTGGGAATTTACCAATCCTATCGCGGTTCCTCCCTTACTCGATTGTTTGGGTTCGCCCCATCCCGAAGTCCGAGAAGAAGCCCTATCCGCCCTCAAGGAGTTAGTCGCCCCCGATGACTTACTCAAACTCCTAGATGCTTTGCAGCGAGATAACTTACAGACGCAGCTTAACGTCTTGGTATTGCTTCGCAAGATTCATGACGCCCAAGCGTTACCCTACGTTCTCCCCTTCTTTGAGTCGCCCGAACCGGAATTGCGAGAAGCCGCCGTTACCACTTTGCGCTATCTCAACCAGGTGGTACGCTCTCCAGATGCGATCGCCCTCATGTCCGATCCAGACGCATCCGTTCGTCGCGCCACTACCCTTACCCTCGGTCACTTACTGGATGATAACGTTGTCTCCTGTCTGTGCGAAGCCCTGACAACCGATGCAGACTGGCAAGTACGCCGTAATGCCGCCCAGTCTCTCGCCCTCCACGCCTCCCCCACCGCCATTCCCGCATTAGGCAAAGCCCTAAAAGACGAACATTGGCAGGTTCGCAAATTCGCCGCCCAAGCCTTACAAAAGGGTGCAGATGATAGCGTTTTACCCGCAATGGTGATGGCGCTTTCTGATGAATATTCGGATGTGCGTCGAGATGCAGCCGTTGCACTAGGCAATTTGGGCAACCCCACGGTTCTGAATGCTTTGCAACAAACCCTAGACGATCCAGATATGGATGTCCGCATCTTCTCCCAACGCGCCATCCAGAAACTGCAAGACGCTATAGCGAAGTGCTGAGTCTTTTTTAAGTGCTGAGTGCTGAGTGCTGAGTAGAAAGTGGTGTTGCTTTAGCTTGGTGCGTAGCAGTGTGCTGAGTTTCGTAAACCAGTCAGGTTAATTGTTTTAGTGGTTCAGCTTGTCTTAACCGTTACGGCTACAGCTATATCTCCAAAATCGAAAATGTCTAACCATCAGTCGCCGTTTGTTCGCCCCAGTTATGAGACTCCCCCGGAAAACGATCCGCAAGCCACTCTCCGCATTCAGGAAGCCACCCAACGCCTGAAACAGGTGATGGAACCCACCTTGCAAAATAATATCGTCAGTTTGGGGATGGTGCGGAATCTGCGGGTTGTGGATGACTATGTGTATCTGCGCCTGTACATTGGCAAACACCAGCATCACTTACAAGCCGAAGCGCAGCAAGCCTTAAACGGTTTACCCTGGTGCAAAAAAGCCTATGTGCAACTCTGTACTATTCCTGGGGTACGAACAACCCTGGCTATTTCTAGCGGTAAGGGAGGCGTTGGGAAGTCTACAACGGCGGTGAATTTGGCGATCGCTCTCACCCTCACAGGCGCTAAGGTGGGGCTATTGGATGCCGATATCTATGGCCCCAATGTCCCGCAAATGTTAGGTTTAGGACAATCCAACATTGAGGTGAAGGAAACCCCCAACGGACAGCGGTTTTCTCCCTTAGAAGCCTGTGGGGTGAAGGTGATGTCTGTGGGTTTATTGGCAGAACTCGATCGCCCCCTGGCATGGCGCGGCCCAGTGTTACATAAGATTCTGACACAATTTATTCATGAGGTGGACTGGGGAGAATTAGACTATCTGCTGATTGACTTACCCCCCGGTACGGGCGATGCTCAAATTACCATTGTCCAAGAAAGCCCAATCTGCGGCGCGATCGTGGTGACAACACCCCAGCAGGTTGCCATTTCCGATGTCCGACGCGGCATTCACCTATTTCGCCAAGTGGGGGTGCCCGTGCTAGGTTTAATTGAAAATATGAGTTATCTCATCTGCAAGTGCTGTGGCGATCGCACTCCCATTTTCGGCGAAGGCGGTACCGAAAAGCTAGCCGCAGAGTTACAGGTTCCTATTTTAGGACAAGTTCCCCTCGATCCGCGCATCTGCGAAGGCGGCGACAGCGGACAACCCCTCCCCATTGTTCAACCCGATGCGGTTTTATCCCAAGTCTTCCAACAAATTGCGATCGCTCTCAATCATACCTTCAAGCCTAACTTAGCAGTTGCAGACCCAATCGCAAAGTGCTAAGTCAAAACCCCATTGTTTGCTAACTCTCCCACTCCCATATCAGCAAAAGGGGTATCCTAAACACCCCTACTTTTTTGCTGTTAACCCCAAAGTCACGCAGAAACCCGAAAGACAAATACGCTACAAAGATATGCGACGCAGCGGTAAGTAGACTCCTATCTTGCACCATTCTCAGAACCTGAGAAACCAGGTTTCTTACCAATTTAACAAACCCTTAGTTTTTCATTGAGAAACCCGGTTTCTGGCACTAGGCGAGATAACCAACCACAGAAAAGCCCTCTTCAGAAGACTAAAAGCTTATAAAACAAGGATTTCAGTCCATTTTAATGGACTTAAGCTATCAGCCGGGAACTTAAGTTCCCAGCGGGTGAAAGTCCTTCCCCCAAAACCCATCAATCCCTTGTGGGTGTTGGGTTTCCTGCGTCAACCCAACCTACCTTAACTCTTTCCCCCCACCCTCTTCCCCACTCAGCACTCAGCACTTTCTACTCAGCACTAAAGTATGGATATTCACCACTGGCTACTAGCCGCTAGCGCCGTTGCGATCGCAGGTTTGATCCGAGGCTTCTCCGGCTTCGGTTCTGCGATGGCGATCGCGCCCACTCTCAGTTTAATCTGGAGTCCTCAACAAGCAGTGGCGATCGCCGTTTTATTTGAAGTCGCCGCCTCTATTCCCTTACTCCCCCAGTCGTTACCGCGCACTCAATGGCGGGAAATTTTAGTCATGGCGATCGCAGCTTGTCTGACTGTACCACTCGGAACGCTTATATTGCTTGCGATCGCGCCTGACCTACTCCGCAAACTCATTGCTGCAACGATCTTCTTATTTGCTCTGATCCTACTGACGGGTAAGCGATACCCAGGTAAACCTCAATTACCGCTAACTTTAGGAACGGGAATCGCTAGCGGTATTTTAACCGGAGTTGCGGGCATTGGCGGGCCGCCCATTGTCCTTTATTTCCTCTCTGGTTCTCACTCAGTTTCCACCAGTCGCGCCAATTTCATTACTTATTTTGGCTTAACGCAACTGGTGGCTTTAATCACCTATGGGTTCGGCGGGTTGTTGGGAACTGCAATTTTCTGGACTTTTCTGCAACTCATGCCTATTTTTCTACTGGGTCTTGGTTTAGGGCATTATTTATTTGGTAGTGTCAGCGAGAAGTTATTTCGCTATGTGGTGCTAATCTTCTTTATGGCGATCGCGCTGGTGAGTTTTGTTGGCTAGCTTAATAGAATAACTGAATTAAGCCTAAGCTGATCGCAGCCAGAAATAACCAGGACGCACCCGCCAGATATACTGGAGTAATGCCAACTTGCTGAATCCGATGTAAGTTCGTTTCTAGTCCCATCGCACCTAGGGATACAGTCAACAGAAAAGCATTGAATTGTAGCAAGCTTGTCTTAACTAGCATTGGAATCAACTGGAAGCTGTTAAAGACTACCAAAAGCAGGAAAAATAGAACAAACCAGGGAATCGGAAGCTGGTTAAAGCTCAACTTTTTACTTGCTGCTGTCGGTTGAATAGAAATAAAATTCAAGAGTAGCATCATCGGGGCCAAAAATAGAATTCTGGACAACTTAGAAATGGTTGCCAATTCCCCACTCACGCTGCCATATTGAAAAGCTGAGGCAATAACTTGTGCAACTTCATGAATAGATGCACCGCACCAAATTCCAAAAGCTTCGGGGGTCAGATTTAGAAGACTTGGCAAGATAGGATAAAGTAGCATTGCTAAACTTCCAAATGCCGTTACCATTGCTACTGCATACGCGGTATCTTCTTCGGTTCCCTCCACAACGCTGCTAGCCGCCACTACCGCCGAAGCCCCGCAAATAGAGGTTCCGGCTGCAATTAACTGGGTTAATTTAGCATTAATTCCCAATCGTTTTCCCAGCCAACAGGTAAAAAAGAAGGTACTTATTAAAGTTATCCCAATAATCGCTAATCCTTCACCTCCAAGCGCCCTAATTTCAGTTAAACTTAATCGCAACCCTAATAAAATAATGGCTAATCGGAGAATTCGTTTTAAGCAAAAGCGAATGCCCGGTTGAAAAACAGGGGAGATTCCAATTGTATTGCGAACGAGGGTTCCGAGTAGAATTGCAACGATTAACGGACTGAGGTTTTCTAGGTTTAAGATGCGTTGAAACAGAATGGCGATCGCAGCCAATGCCCCCGCCAGGAAAACGCCCTTAAATTCTCCCGTTCCTAGGCTAAATCTTGCTTTACTTTGAGTTCTCGTCTCAATCTCTAGAGGTTGATTCACGCTCTCATCTCCTCAGTTCTTTTTTCTAGAACTTTAAGGAGAACAATCGAGACAATCAAGTTCAATCTTGACTCAATTGATAAAATAGATTAATAGCTAAAAAGAGCGCTGATGGGACAAAGGATGATCTAGAATTTGTACGACCTGATTTTTGCCTTGAGCTTTGGCTTGATACAGTCCGCGATCGGCCGCTACAATTAAACTCACAGCAGAAATATCCAGTTGAGGAATAACCGTTGCAGCCCCAATACTGAGCGTTACAAACTCGCTGACTTGAGAGGTGGAATGGGGCAATTGTAACTCGCTAATATTTTCTTGAATGGCAGCAGCAATGGCGATCGCCTCTTCTGCATCTGTATTGGGTAAAATTGCAGCAAACTCTTCTCCCCCGTAGCGAGCCACCAGATGAGCCGGATGGTTAACCGACTGAGCAATTGCCCGCGCCACTTGTCTAAGCGCATCATCGCCCGCCAAATGCCCGTAAGTATCGTTATAGAGCTTAAAATAATCCACATCCAACAAAATTAACGAGATTGGCGCTTCCTCCTTCGCCAACCGCTCCCATTCCTGTTGGAGAGTATCATCAAAACAGCGGCGATTGGCCAGTTGGGTTAAACCATCCAAAGCCGCCAGCCGTTCCAACTCCTGATTCGCCCGTTGTAATTGGTGGTAGAGTTCCGATTGTTGAATCGCGATCGCCGCTTGAGTGGCTAACTGGTTAAATAAATTAATCTCCCCTTGCTGCCATTGGCGGGTACTGCGACACTGATGAGCAATCAACAATCCCCATAAACGCTCCTGTTGCAAGATCGGAACCACCAAGTTAGCCTTGATGTGCAAGCTTTTCAGCAACTCAACGTGACAAGGAGATAAGTCTGCTGTTTCAATGTTCGTAATCGCTCTCGTATTTCCCTGCTGATAGTAGACAGCATGGGTTGATTGAAAGCAAGTATCCATTACATGGAAGCCTAAAATCGAAAGGCATCCTTCTGCTAAGGATTCAACCGCAACTAACCCACTCCAATCTGGCTCAAAACGATAAATTACCACGCGATCCACTGCAAAAAGCTGTCGCACCTCGTCAGCCGTGGTTTGCAGAATATAATCTAACTCTAGCGATTGTCGGATGCGCTGAGTAACTGCCGCCACAATCCGCTCAGATTCGCTTTGGTGTTGAACGCGATGTTCCACCGGCTTGCAGCCAGGATAAGCCACCTCCTGGAAAGCAATTTGCTCAAAACGAGGGGTAATAGCAGCGGGAGTTTCGCTCGGTTTCGCAATCAAATAGCCTTGAGCAAACGTTGCACCGCGTTCCCGCAGCCAGTTCAGTTCCTCAAGACATTCAATCCCTTCAGCTACCGTCTTAATCTTCAATCTTTGAGCAATTTCTAGGAGTTTCTCGGTAATGGATGCCTTATACAAGTCTTGGTGGACATTGCGAATTAACTCCATATCCAGCTTAATGAAGTCGGGTCGTAACTGATGCAGCAAGTTGAGGCTAGAATAACCCGATCCTAGATCGTCCAAAGCCACCAAGAATCCGCTATTGCGGTAGAATTGCAGCACCGATCTCAGGTGTGCCAAATCTTGAGGATTATCTGACTCTACCACTTCAAAAACAATGCGTTCGTGAGCAATCCCAGCCCGATCGATGGCTTCTACTGTGCTTTGCAAGCAAAAATTAGGATCGTACAGAGCAGTGGGTGCAAAATTAATAAAAAGATGCCCGTTGAGCTGATGGCGAGCCGCTTGGGCGATCGCGCTGAGACGCGCCCTTTGATCGACTTGGGGAAGCAGTCCCGACTCCATTGCTAACTCTAGCATCGGTCCTGGCGAGACAATCTTACCCTGTTCGTCTATCCCCCGCAGCAGGGCTTCATAGCCGTAAATCTGGGATGTATCTTGAATGGAGACAATCGGCTGGAAGTAGCTGGTTAATCGCTCTGTCGCCAGCATATCCACTAACCAGTCCGACTGACTAAATTTAATGAAGCGTTGCAATGAGGCAATATCGCTAAAATCTTGAAGCTGGGGTTGGATCGCGCCTCGAATAAAGAGTACCTGCGTTTCTTGAACTTCCCTGGGTGCCAAAATTTGAGACAGGTTGCGAGCAATTTCTTGAGCTTGTCCAGCTTGACAGTTTAAACTCAACCCCGGTCGCTGCTGCATCAGTTCGCACTCTAAACCAAACTTGTGAAAATAATCGGTGACTTTGGTTAAAGTGTGGGGAATGGGAAACCACAAAAAGAGTCTACCAGGTTCTTTCGCCTGACAACGCTTGATGTTATGGCAAGTACAGACATGAGGAGAGGGCGTTTGATCCATTGGTTGCGATTGGATTAACCGGATTTAGTTTAGTATCTCCACAAATCGCGCGTGGGAAGATGAAGTGCGCTTAAAAGTACATAAAGATTTAAGGAGGATGCTCAACGCCTTCTAGCACGCCGATTGCTGAAGGGAGGGCGTCGCGCGAACAGTCCCCGATTGACGCAGGCTCGCGATCGTTTTGGGTAAAACGCCCACCAATAAAGCCAGCAGTTCATCGGAAACGGGGGTTGCGGTTTCTGTACCCAGGTAATCGCTTAAGACGGTAAGGGCGGCTTGAGCGCGTTGTAGAGGAACGAGTAATTCTGTAGCCTGTTGTAGAGTATGACTCCATTGCTGGCGGGTTGTATAGGCTACTTGTCGTTCTTCGTAGGTTTCGGGATGCGCGATCGCAGCGTTCCCCACCGGGATTAGTTCTACGCAGTCGAGATCGAATAAGCCGCCAATGGCTCCACCCGCGCCTACAAACTCTGCGTGGTGGCGTTTGCGGAGAATAAACCCTCCCGAACAGCGCGGATCGACTTGCAACAATCGGCCGCTTTGTAACTGTCCGAGGAGTTGAGTGGAGTTAACGCGAACTTGAGGAAGAAGGGGATTGCTATCCATGAAGATGAGGAGAAACCAGCGTTTTCAACTATGCTCGATTTTCCCAATCGTATCAGTGATTAATGATGCAATCTGTTGTGATGTGGATCGAAAGATCCAGTTAAGCCGATGTCTTGATATTAGCGAACTTTGAGCGAGTTGGGTTGTTTAGCGATCGCCCTCAATAAGCTGTAAAATTTCTTGCGCGGCGCGATCGCAAACGCCCGGTTCTCCCAACGCCTGACGCATTTGGTGATAGCCAGCCTGCATCGCCTCGCGCGATTGGGGATTTTGTAATAAATCTAGGGCGGAGGTAAAAATCGCCTCTGGCGTCGCTTGCTCTTGTAGAAATTCGGGAACAATCGCCTGCATTTGCACTAAATTGGGCGGCGACATAAACGGAATCGAAAAATTAAACACCCGCTTTCCAATCCAATACGTCAGGGGACTCACGCGGTACAGTACCACCTGGGGAACGTTCAGCAAGGCTAATTCCAAATTCACCGTTCCCGACTTGGTAATGGCTAAATCGGCTGCGGCTAAAACTTCCGGGGTTTGCTGGGCAACCAGGGTGGCTTTAAGCTGAAATTGCGCGATCGCCTTTTCAATCGCCGGACGATAGCGCTCTAGCGATAGGGGAATCCAGAAATGAGCGTTCGGAAGTTGCGCCTGGAGTTGTTGCGCCGCTTTAAAGATCGGGGGCATTAAATACTTTAGCTCTTGCCGTCGCGAGGCCGGAATGAGCGCGATCGCCTGTTGTTGGTCGTCGATTCCCAGCCGCATTCGCGCCTCTGTGCGGCTAGGAAACCTCCCAATCCGATCGATGAGGGGGTGCCCAACCCACCGAACTTGAGCGCCATGCTGCTCAAAATAACGCGCCTCTGCTGGGAAAATCGCCAGCAATCGATCCGTTACCTTCACGATCCGTTCCGTATCCTTGGGACTCAGCGACCAAACCCAAGCTTGCGGCGCAATATAGTAAACAATGGGAATCTGGGGAAAATGGCGGCGCAAAAAAGAGCCAATGCCCAAATTCGGCCCCATATAGTCAATCAAGACCACTAAATCGGGGGGCTGTTCGCGGAGAAATTGCTTCACCTGCTGCTGAATTCGTAAAGTAGGCAAAAGAAACGGTACAGATTCCCACAACCCCACCGAACCAATACCACTCGTATTCGCCAGCAACCGGGCACCCGCTTCAGCCATGCGGGTTCCGCCCAGCGCCATAATTTCCACCGCTTGAGCTTGGCGCTTTAAGGCTTCCACTAACAGCGCCCCTTGTAAATCTCCAGAGACTTCACCCGTACTGATGAAAATGCGTGCAGCCTTCACAGCGCTTCATCCTTAACTTTTCTGCCCGGAATTGGGCCGCGCCGTCCCGGAGCAACCGATAATTTCAGAAAGCGATGCAAATGCTGGAGATGTTCGTTATCGGCAAGCAGTTCTAACTGTTCTAGCGCTTGGTTAAAGCTTAGACCCGAACGATACAGCAGGCGATAGGCTTTTTTGAGATTGCTTAACTCCGCCGCCGACAAACCCGCCCGCTTTAAGCCCACCAGATTGAGCGATCGCACCCGCGAAGGATTCCCTTCTACCAGCATATAGGGCGGTACATCCCGGTCAACGCGACTCATTCCGCCCACCATTGCCAGCCGTCCAATCTGAACAAACTGATGAATACCCAAAACGCCGCTGATCCGAGCTTGCGATTCAATGGTGACATGACCGGCCAGCGCTACACTATTGGCAATAATCGCGCGATCGCCGATTTTACAGTTATGACCAACATGAGCATAGGCCATCAATAAATTTTGATTGCCCAGTGCCGTCACTTCGCCCGCCCCCGTCGCCCGGTTAATGGTGACATATTCGCGAATTAAATTATCATTGCCAATTGTCACCCAACTCGCCGAGCCATCATACTTTAAATCCTGCGGCTCTAAACCAATTGCGGCTCCCGCAAAGATCTGATTGCGATCGCCAATTTTCGTCCAGCCGTCAAGGACAACATGAGGACCAATTGTGGTTTCTGCACCAATTTCTAGATGTTCCCCAATTACCGCATAAGCACCCACTCGTACTGTCGGGTGCAGTTTGGCACCAGGATGAATTACAGCAGTGGGATGAATCAAGGTGGTCATTTGTCATTTGTCAGAGGATATGGATACGTGTCATCGGTCGTCAAATGACAACGGTTAATGCTAGTCAACAATCGAGAACATCAGTTCGCCTTCAGCCACCAGCTTACCATCGACTTCCGCCTGCGCTTGCATCTTGCCGAATCGACGGCGCTTGACGTTCAGCAGTTCCACCGTCATCACCAGTTGATCCCCAGGAACCACCGGGCGACGAAACCGGACTTTATCCATCCCTGCAAACATGCATAGCCCCCGTTCCACATCCGGAAGTTGCGTGAGGATCACCCCACCCACTTGCGCCATTGCTTCTATAATTAGCACCCCCGGCATAATTGGGCGTCCGGGAAAATGACCTTGAAAGTGGGGTTCGTTAAAGGTGACATTCTTCAAACCCACCACGCGCTTACCTGGAACATAATCGATAATGCGATCGACCAGAGCAAAAGGATAGCGGTGCGGTAAGAGTTTCTGAATCTCTTCCACAGCGAGCGGTGTAATCTCAGGGGATTGAGCGGTTGCAGATTGGACGGAGTTATCGGTCAAAGTAGACATGGGTGAAAGGATTAATCTGGGGTTTGAGATTCTCGGATTTTTTGAGCCAATTGGACGTGGAGATGGTGGCTAGCTTTATAGGCTAGGTAATGGGCAACTGGGATAGTCCCCAGTAAACTCAAATCTCCTACTAAGTCTAAAAGTTTATGACGTGCTGGCTCATTTGCAAATCGCAAGGGCGGATTAATCCACCCCTCTGAACCGCAAACTAACGCATTTTCAAGACTTCCCCCCTTAATTAAACCTTGGGCGCGCAAATATTCAATTTGGTGGGCTAGCGCAAAGGTCCGGGCGGGGGCAATTTCGGTGGCGAAGCTTTGTGAGTCGAGTTCCCAACTGTGCCATTGATTGCCAATTGCAGGAAGTTCAAAATCAATCCCGTAGGTAAAGCGGGTGCGGCTGGCGGGAAACGCTGCGACAAAGGCATCGCCAGCATGAACGGTAATGGGTTGAGCAAGGGGCGCAACTGGGGCGGGTTGAGTTTTGTCCCAGGCGGCGATCGCCTCTACCCATTGAACCGCAGAACCGTCAAGTAGCGGTAATTCTGGCCCGTTAATTTCAATGCGAGCATCGCTTACCCCAAGGGCAGCTAGGGTAGCTAAGAGATGCTCAACCGTGCGAACGCGGGCTTCTCCTTGTCCCAATTCTGTCGATAGGGTGGTAGAAACCACCGCATCGATCCGCGCGGGAATTTGGGGTGCATCCGGCAAATCCACCCGGACAAAATAGCGCCCCTCGCCTGCTGCTGCCGGGAATAGCCGCACCTGGGTTTCAACGCCAGCGTGCAAGCTAACCCCCGATAGCTGAATGGTTTGAGTGAGTTCGTTCATAAGCCAAGTGCAATGTGCGGTTAATCTTTGAGCGCCGTTCAGCTTGTCCTCAAACGGATCGGAAACGCTGCCAGCTAAAAAGGACAGCACTCCTAGGACTTCCTGCGCGAGTGCTGCTGAACAATGAGCAGTCAGATTAATGCGTCCGATCCCTTTTAGGATATCGTTCTCAAGCGTTGGAAACCTTCACCTTAGAATCGTTCGCCAATCCCAAAGTGCAAGCGGCTATCGCCCTCGTTGTTAAACCCGTAATCGATCCGAATGGGACCAATGGGCGATTGAATCCGCACGCCAACCCCCAAACCGAAGCCCGTTCCAGGTTTGTCCCGAATTCCGGCAGGATTTCCGGGAACGTTGCGCCCGGAACCTAAATCGCTGGCAAAGTCGGCAAACAGCGCCCCATTGATAATCGAAAACACGGGGAAACGATACTCAGCGGTGGCTTGGACGAAGTGACGACCGCTACCCAAATCGCCCTCATCGTAGCCTCTGACTGAGTTGCTACCCCCTAAAGCGAAGGCTTCGTAGGGGGGTAAGTCTCCTAGAATGGTACCGCCTTGAACGTTAAAAGCGAGGGCTTGGGGGCCTTGATTGAAATTGGTAAAGCGGACGGGGATGTAGTAGCTATAGCTTCCCCGCAGGCGGTTCATAAAGATATTCCCCAAACCGATAGGAACGGTTTGTTCTACCCCAAAGCGGAGGAAATCGCCGCTGGTGGGACGCAAAGCATCGTTACGGCGATCGCGCACTAACCCCAATTGCACGGCCACCAGATCGTCTCGACCCTCGCCGCTAAAGCTGAGGTCGTTCCCCAGTTCATCTTCGGAGCGAACTCGACCGTTGCGATCGCGAATGGAAACCCGCTGGTATTGCAAGCCCAAGGAACCGCGCCATTCCGCATTGCGCGGATCGGGTCCTAAAGGACGGCTGAAGTTGACCCCACCCCCCAACCGGAGGATGCGAGGGCGATCGCCATTGGGTAAATTCACCTCTGGATCGCCGCCATCAAAAATCAGCGAAATCGAGCGGCGTCTAAACAAGTTCACCGTATAAGAAGTTCGATTCGGATCGCCCGCAATCCAAGGATCGGTAAAGCTTAAATCAAACAACAACTCCCGCGTCCCAATTTGCGCTTCTGCCCGCAACTGCTGGTTATTTCCCCCTAGGTTTAACTGCTGGTAGGAAACGCTCCCAAACAAGCCGCTAGCCGAGCTAATCCCACCCCCGGCGGTAATTGAGCCAGTATTGCGTTCTTGGGCGTTCACCACCACCACCACCTGACTCGGATCGGTACCCGGATTTAAAGAGACGCGCACGTCTTGGAATAACCCCAAACGGAAGAGGCGCTGTAAATCTTCTTCCACCACTTGGCGATTAAATACCCGTCCGGGTTGCAAATCCAGTTCGCGCGTAATAATAAACTCGCGCGTCCGACCTCGCACTGGGGTGCCATCTTCTTGAGTAGCTTCCCCTTCACGGTTGAGAAAGCGCACCTCAATATCTTCAATCACCCCTTCAGCCACCACCAACGTCACGGTGCCATCGGGCGTAATTTCTGGGGCCGCAACCACCTGAGCCAGCACAAACCCTTGCTCTTGATACCACTGATTCAGGCGTTGAATGCTTTGTTGCAAGTCGCGGAAATTGAGAATATCGCCATACTGCGGTCTAAAGATTTCATCAATCACCTCTGCTGGCAGCACAGAGGGGACATCTGTTCCTGGATTCGCTTCAATCCGAACCGCTTGCAAAACGGGGTTGGGTTGCACGTCAAAGGTAATTCTTACCCCTAGCGGGGTATCTTCAGGGATAGCTCGGACGTTGGCAAAAAATCCCGTGGCAAAAATCGCGTTAATGTCTTCCTGCAATTGCGTGCGGGTTGTCGTGCGCCCCGGTTGGGTGCTGATGACGCGGTACACTTCATTTTGCAATTCCGCAGCCGCCCCAGTTACGGCCACTTCAGCCACCAGAACGCGGGGTTCGGGTTCTTGCGTTGCGGGCGCGGGGGGAGCAGTCGGCACCGTCGGGGTGACGCTAGGAACGGGAGGCGCGGGCGGCTGCTCAATTTGGATCTGCGGGCTTCCCGGCGTGACATCAAACTCGATGCGTTCTGGGGTTTCCTGTTGGGGAGTCCCTTCAGTTCCCGGAACTTGGCTGAGATACTCTGAAGACCATAAAACAGGAGATTCAACCGGCGCGATTCCCGCAGGGAGCGCTTCTGGAACCGCTTCTGAAATGGGCAGTGCTGGAGCTATTGCTGGCGCAGCACTCACAACGGTCTCGGATGCTAGCTCGCTCTCGTCGCGGGCGGTTGCTTCTACAGGAGCCGCACTCGCTTCGGGCATAGATCCGCTTAAGCGTAGCGTTCCTTGTTCAATTTCTTCAATCAATTGGGCCGTCGCGAATTCATTGACCTGGGGGGTATAAGCTTCGCTTGGGGTTTCTCCTCTGGCGGCGCTGAGTAAACCGAGGGTTGCCCAGGTGGTAAACACCGCAGCCCAGACCGGAGAACGAAGGACAAAACTCCGCGTGCTATTTAAGCGCATTGTTTTCACGTTACTTCCACTTCCACACCACTAGAATATTTTGAGCGCGATCTGGCCTTGACTCAAGAAAGTTTTTGGCTTAGAGCGTTGCACTCACCAAACAGTAAGTCATTCTACGGCCTATTTTTGTTTCGCGAGGCGTTAATTTCTACCGCTGGCTTGGTTTAAGATTCGCTCTAGAACTTGCTGATAGCCAGCTTCAACATTGCCTAAGTCGCGGCGAAATCGGTCTTTATCCATGACGCGAAGGTTGGGGTCGGTTTCGGCCGCATTCCACAAGCGACAGGTATCGGGGCTGATTTCGTCGGCGAGCAATAGGGTTTGAGCGCTGTCTAAGCCAAATTCCAGCTTGAAATCCACCAGAGTAATGCCACAACGGGTAAAGAACGCCTGCAAGTGTTGATTGACTTCTAAAGCAACCTGTTGAATTTGGTCGAGTTGTTCGGGGGTGGCTAACTCTAGGAGTAAAGTGCGATCGCGGGTGAGTAAAGGATCGCCTAGGGCATCGTTTTTATAATGAAATTCCACGAGCGGTTTGGGTAAGATTTGACCGAGGGGAATTCCGGTTTGTTGACATAAGCTACCGGCCGCAATGTTCCGGATGACCACTTCTAGGGGAATAATTTTGACCGCCTTGACGCGCATGTCGTTCCCGTTGAGCTGTTCTAGGTAGTGGGTTTGAATGCCTTGGGCTTCGAGTTGTTCAAATAGGCGGCTGGAGATGGTGCAGTTCATTTGCCCTTTGCCTTGGATGGTGCCGCGTTTTTGGGCATTAAATGCGGTGGCGTCGTCTTTGAAGTGGGCGATTAAAACTTCTGGATCTTCTGTGGTATAGATAATTTTGGCTTTGCCTTCGTACAGTTGAGATAAAGCGGACATGGCGGAAGCTGTGACCCCTAGAACTCGATTGGCTTCACAATTTTACTCCCACTGGGCTAGTTTCCATTCAGCGCGATCGCTAGTTTTGCGCCGAAATCTCTTGGATGAGGCGTCGCAGCAGGCGTTCTCCGGTTAAGAGACTTAACAGATCGACTAAATGCGTAGAAAATTCATATAGACCTTCGCAAAGGAGGTCGAGTTGTTCGCGGCTGGCGTGTTGATGCAAGCGTTCGACTGAAATTCCATCGTCTTCCCCCGCGAGATCGCGAATAAATGGATATTTCGCTTGGGTCATCACTAAAGCGCGCTCAAGAATCACTTTAATGGTAATCCGTCCCAGGATAGGCAAACAAACCTGCCAAAGTCGATTGAGCAGTTTTTGGTAGCACTGCAACGTTTCTTCTGGGGAGGGGTGATGCGTCGAGGAAAGATCTTGCGTAGCTTGTTGAACCAGTGACTGACCTAAGCTCTTTTGGAGGGAGTCGTCCGGACGAGTCATAATAGCGTGTAACATTGAATGCCAAAGGAAAATGGAAGGATTGGGGACATAACTCGCCTTTTTTTAGAGGGTGAGGTTCTTTTAGCCTTTAGTCTAGCGATTTCATCCTAGGCATTCATTCAATCTCTAGTGATAAATTGACAACCCATTCTCCAAGAAACTCAATTCAGGTGCGATCGCTCTTACTTTGGTCGCTCATTTTTTGGTAAAATCGCTCTTCTTGCATGAGATGGGAACAAACAGCACCGAAGGAGATGCCCCCTATGGCTCGCATGTACTATGACACCGATGCCAATCTAGATTTACTCGCACAAAAAACCATTGCAATTATCGGTTATGGTTCGCAAGGACACGCTCACGCCTTGAATCTCAAAGATAGTGGCATGAATGTCATTGTCGGGCTATATCCGGGCAGTAAATCTGCTGTTAAAGCCAAAGAAGCAGGCTTAAGCGTTCATTCCGTCGCGGATGCTGCCAAAGCCGCTGATTTTATTATGATTTTGCTCCCCGATGAGGTGCAAAAAGCGGTTTACCAATCGGAAATTCAACCTCATCTAAGCGCGGGTAAAGTGCTAGCTTTTGCTCACGGTTTTAACATCCACTTTGGTCAAGTGGTTCCCCCCGAAGATGTAGATGTCGTGATGGTTGCACCCAAAGGACCCGGACATTTAGTGCGTCGGACTTACGAACAAGGCGAAGGCGTTCCTTGCTTATTTGCCGTTTACCAAGATGCCACCGGACAAGCCCGCGATCGCGCAATGGCCTATGCTAAAGGGGTTGGTGGTACTCGTGCGGGAATTTTGGAAACGACTTTCCGCGAAGAAACTGAAACCGACTTGTTTGGCGAACAGGTGGTTCTGTGTGGGGGGTTAAGCGAGTTAATTAAATCGGGTTTTGAAACCTTAGTTGAAGCCGGCTATCAACCCGAATTAGCTTATTTTGAATGCTTGCACGAAGTTAAACTGATTGTTGATTTAGTCGTTGAAGGTGGTTTAGCGAAGATGCGCGATAGCATCTCCAATACCGCAGAATACGGCGACTATACGCGCGGTCCTCGGATTATTACCGATGAAACTCGCGCAGAAATGCGTAAAGTTCTCAGCGAAATTCAATCCGGTCAATTTGCTCGCGAATTTGTGTTAGAAAATCTATCGGGTAAAGCCGGATTTACTGCCATGCGCCGTCGCGAAGCCGAACACCCGATTGAAGAAGTCGGTAAAGATTTGCGCGCCATGTTTAGCTGGCTGAAAAAAGCTTAAGTTGAGACTCAACGGGGGGAAGTCACGCCCCCCTGTTGTTATCGCCGTTCGCCTGTTTCCCGTTGAATGGCGTCTTCTGTGCGTTCGTAAGGCTTCAGTCGCGGTTTCCTCTCCGGGAATAAGCCTTTGAGGGCTGCATTCATGGAAGTGCGAGTATTGACGCTGGCCTGGCTCATGGGTTGGGGTAAAATGCGATCGCCAAACAGCACAAACCCCAAAAACAGCAACACGCCAAGCGTCAAAAAAGATTTTAACCAACCTTTCAGCATAGATTTATCTGCGTGTGGGGACTCTACTTTTTAGTGTTCCCAAAAAGTTAAGGCAATCGGCAAAAATTACATCTTTCGTTACTTGTTATTTCACACTCAAGGGAGGTCGTTGCAACCCAGGTTTGGCGCGCTCCAACTCAGCGGCTAACGCTAGGATGGTAGACTCAGCCGCCGGTTTGCCAACGAGTTGAACGGCAGTAGGTAAACCCCGGTCATCTAAACCCACAGGGAGGGCGATCGCAGGCTGTCCAGTGGCGTTGAACGGCGGACAAGGGGCAATCCAGTCAATCACCTTTTGCAAGACCTCTGGGGGCGATAATGGGGCCCATTCGCCCACGCGGATGGGGGAGTGCATGTAGACGGGAATCAATAGCGCATCGTAGTTATCAAAAAAGCTGACAATGCGCCGGGAAATGATTTGCATTTGGGTAACGGCCCGCAGATAAGTTCCCGCATCCACCACCCGCGAGAAAAACCACTGGTTAATCGGTTGCAATAATTCCACAGGAATCCCCGCCGCCGCGATCGCAGTTTGCCAAACCACCGTAAACGGTTCTACCAAATCGGCAAATTCAGGACAACCCTCTTCCAAGGTATGCCCCATTTCTGTAAGGATTTGAGCCGTCTCCAGAACCGCCTGCTTGCAGCTTGGAGCGGCTTCGCCCACCAAAGGTAAATTTGTAGCAAAAGCGATGCGTAACGGCTTGGGTGGGCTTTTAGTCGCCTCTAGAAACGAGATTTCCGGCGGGGGGAGCCAGTAGGGGTCGCCCGTGATGTAACCGGACATGACATCGAGGAGAGCCGCAGCATCGGCAACAGTCCGGGCAATGCTACCATCGGTGGCAATACCGCTAATGCGATCGCCCACAGGAGCATTAGAAATTCTCCCCCGCGACGGCTTTAAGCCGACAACGCCGCAACAAGAAGCTGGTCCGCGCACCGATCCGCCGCCATCAGACCCTTGAGCGATCGCGCATAACCCCGCCGCCACCGCCGCCGCCGCGCCACCACTCGAACCGCCCGCCGTGTATTCTAAGTTCCAAGGGTTGCGGGTGGGGGGAAAGCCTGTGGGTTCCGTAAACGGCATGGAACCGAGTTCAGACGTTGCCGTTTTACCCAAGATCGTGAAACCCGCCGCGCGAATTAAACCCACCAGCGCCGGTTCCCATTCAGCAGGTTGCGCCATTAATGCCCGAATACCATAGCTACAGGGGACGCCTGCAACTGGATTTAAGTCTTTAATCGAGATGGGTACCCCAAAAAAGGGCGGTAAATCTTGAGAATTGCGCCCCAGCTTTTCAGTTTTAGCTTTTGCCTCGGCTAGCGCTTGGTCTGCCATCACCGTAAAATAACTACCGAATTGCGGATCGAGGCGTTGAATCCGTTCGAGATACAATTCCACCAGTTCTAAAGGGGAAATAGTGCGATCGCGAATCAGTTTGGCTTGGTCAATAGCAGAAGCAAAGGCTAGATCGAGCTTATCCATAGCACATCTCGAATGAGGCTAAACGGATCTTACAGGTTTGAGCGATCTGTGAGAATTTCGTACCCTTTGGCTGTCACTAGAACAGTATGTTCAAATTGCGCCGATAAGGAATTATCCACCGTTTCCACCGTCCAGCGATCGGGCAAAGTCCGGGTAAATTTAGAACCTGCATTCAGGATCGGTTCAATTGCCAGAGTCATTCCCGCTTCTAGGCGCACATTGGGTAAAGACTTCGTGCGGAAATTAAACACCGCCGGTTCTTCATGTAAATTACGCCCTACCCCATGCCCTGTAAAGTTCTCGACCACAGAAAAGCCTTGGGATTTAACATAATCTTCAATAGCTCCAGCAATATCTAATAGGGAATTTCCGGCTTTAACTTGCTCAATTCCCTGATACAAAGCGGTTTGCGCCGCCTGAATTAACTTCGCGGCTTCCCCAGACACCTCACCGACAGCGATGGTAATGCAAGAATCGCCATGAAACCCTTGATAATAAGCGCCAGTATCGATTTTAACGACATCCCCAGTACAAATCTTCTTCTTGGAGGGAATGCCGTGAACCACTTGAGTGTTAACAGAAGCACAAATTGAAGCCGGGAAGCCATGATAGCCTTTGAAGCTAGGAGTCGCCCCCATTTCCCGAATTCGCTTTTCTGCATATTCATCGAGATCGCGAGTCGTCATTCCCGGTTCAATCCGTTCTGAGATTTCGTGGAGAACCGTGGCAACAATTTTACCCGCCTGTCGCATAATTTCAATCTCTGCGGGAGATTTAATTTCAATCCCCCGGCGACTTTTCTTGATTTGGGGAGGCTGCTGAGTCGATTTCGCGAGTAAATGGGTGAGAATATTCATTCTGTCAGGATAGGGGAAGCGATCGCATTAAAATTACCTCTCCTTAAAATAGCCTGAATTTAGCGTCGATGCGCTTATTCGACTGCGATCGCAAGATCTCCTGTCATTCCCGCTTCTGTATGTCCTGGAACAGAACAATGAAGCTCATAGGTTCCTCCCTTGAGAGGAATAAACACCCATTCCGCTGTTGCTCCTGGCTTTAACTCTAACTCGTGAATTGCGCCTTTAACTTCCACCTTTCCCGCTTCTACTTTCTGACTCCAAATCGCATCCGCGAAGTCTTTAGCGGTAAAATAATGCTTCTGTTCGCTAGGGTTATGTAAAACCAGTTTGTAGCGCTGTCCCGCAATAAAGTCTAAATGATTGGGAACAAACTTTAATTCATTTGCCCGATTTCCTAAATCGACTTGTACTTCTGTTGCTGTTTGATGTACCAAATCCACCGCCAAAGCTGGCATACAGAAGACTCCCCCAACTAGCAAGCCAATTCCCAGCAAACAACCCAACAACCGACTCGCCGCTACTCCAACCCAAACACCGGCTTGGAAACCCGATAAGCGTTTTAACATCTTCTAGACCCCCTTGTTCTCAATCGCGCTCTTTTTGCCTAGGATACTAGAAAGTGCTGAGTGCTGAGTGCTGAGTGCTGAGTGGGGAAGAGGATGGGGAGGTGGGGGGAAGAGAGTGCGCTGATTCCGAAGTCATCCTAATTCCAATTCAGGCAGCATCTATGAATTCGTATGTCGCAAGGCTTTGCACCCTTTGATTAAGTGCAGTTTTACATAGAATTTGTATCAGGAGCTTGCACGCTCAGAAGCGGTATTCTGAATAGGAAGATAGTGCGAAGTTAATAGAACATTCCCCTTCCTCCCTCAACTCCCAACTCCCTTCTTCCCCAACTCCCAACTCCCAACTCCCAACTCCCTTCTTCCCCAACTCCCTTCTTCCCCAACCCCCAACTCCCAACTCCCAACTCCCTTCTTCCCCAACTCCCAATTCCCTTCTCAACCCTATGCCAGTCTATCTCTACTGGGGTGAAGACGAATTTGCCCTAGAACGTGCGATCGCCACCTTGCGAGACTCGGTACTCGATCCCAACTGGGAGAGTTTCAACTATCAACAGTATCCTCCGAACGATTCCCAAAGCGCGATCGCGGCTTTAAACGAAGCGATGACGCCGCCATTTGGGATGGGTTCGCGGTTCGTTTGGTTAGTCGATACGCCCATATTACAGAGCGTTTCCGACGCCATTATTGAAGAGTTAGAGCGAACCTTACCCAGCATTCCCGATACCTCAGTCTTGCTGCTGACTTGTCGCAACAAACCCGATGGACGACTAAAATCAACCAAACTCCTGCAACAATACGCTCAATCAATTCGCGAATTTTCCCCCATTCCGCCTTGGAAAACCGACTTATTGATTCATCGCGTCAGAGAAACCGCCAAAGAACTGGATGTTCAACTTACTGCTACGGCTGCGGAACTTTTAGCGGAATTGATCGGCAATAATACACGACAGTTATTTAGCGAACTCGATAAGCTGAAGCTCTATGCGAACGGAAAGACAGTTGACGATAGCGCCATCGTTGCTCTGGTGAGTGCCAATACCCAAAATAGTTTACAACTCGCCGAAGCGATCGCCCAAGGAGAAACCGATCGCGCTCTCCATTTAGTCACGGCTTTACTGAATCGCAATGAACCCGCCTTAGCGATTTTGGCAACGTTAGTCAGACAATTTCGGACTTGGCTGTGGGTTAAGCTCATGGAAGAAGCCAAAGAGAGTGACGAACGCGTCATTGCTCAGGCGGCGGAAGTGGCAAACCCCAAACGCATCTACTTTTTACGCCAACAAGTGCGATCGCGATCGCTCCTGCAACTGCGCCAATCTTTACCCCTATTGTTAGAACTCGAAATGAGTCTTAAGCAAGGCGCACCGGAGCAATCAACCTTGCACGCTAAAATTATCGAACTTTGTCAACTCGCGCGTCAACGCTAAGGTATGGCTTGCAAGCGCAAAAAGGCGGGAAATTCTCAAAAGCTTTGGAACTTCCCGGCTATAAAACAGTTCAAAACAGTTAGTCTTCTATTCCTGATAGGTGTTTTATCACGCCCAACCATGATGAACTCTTGCCGTTACAGTTTTCGATACGATTTGACTCCGTTGGTATCGCATTCGCTGCTGGTTGCTGGAATTGCAGCGCTCGGCGTTCTCTCTGGCTTAGTCCCCAGTTGGAATGGGCGCTCCTCTGCTTTAGAGTTCTCGCAAACCGCTCAAGCACAGTCTTTTAGTGCGGACAAAATCCAAAGTTTTGCCCGTTCAACCTTAGAAATTGAACTCGCTCGCGAAGCGGCGCTGCAAAGTCTTGGTGCAGAAGGACGCGGAATTCGGTTTGAATGCGATCTCGGTGCGGGAACGGTTGCCAATCTCAGCAGTTTCTCTGGAGAGACTCGCCAGCAAATCCAGAGCTTTTGCAATCAGTCGCAAGCCATCTTACAGCAGAATGGCTTATCGGCTGCCGATTTCCGACAAATCAAAACCACCTACGAACGCAACCCCGCCCAATATACGCAAATTACAGGTGCGTTTCAACGGTTGTGTCAGGAGGGACGTTTCCGCAACCTCCAAATTTGTCGCTAGGGATCGGCGCTAGCTTTGGGGAGGGAAGTGGTGAAAACTCGGTGTAAGGCTTAAGTTTCCTGTATCTCACCTCCCAGGTTGGTTTGATTCGCCGATCGCGTCCGATTCGGTGATACAATCCCTGAGAATTGTGCTGATAACGAACAAGCGGCCTTTTATGACCCACTTTGAAGTTGAATCTGTTGTCCCATCGAGTTTATCGCGCCTGCGGGTTAAGCAACGACTGCGCCAGATGCTTCCTTTAGGTTGGTTCTTCAGTTTCAGCATTTTCGCCTTGGGTTGCGCTCCCACACCCCCAGTGAGTTCCCAAGCGACGGAACCGAGTGCGCCGTTACCCCCAGCGCCTCCTGTGATTCTCAGTGAAGAAGAGGTTAGCAACTACGCCAGAACAGTTTTGACGATTGAACCGATTCGTCAAGACACCTTTACTCAAATTCAACAGGTTGTTAGTCCAGGCACTTTACCGCCTAACTTTGTCTGCAATCAACCCGATACGGTTGCTCAACTCCCGAAAAAAGCTCAAAGTATTGCAGTCAACTACTGCACGCAAGCAAAAACCATTAGCCAAACCAATAATCTCGAACTCAGCCGTTTTAATGAAATTACGGCAAGTGCGGCTTCAGATGAAATTCTCAGGCAGGAAATTCAAGCGGAACTGTTGCGCCAACAACAACAGGGATTCACGCGCTAGTTGTTGTTGCTGCACAAGTCTTCGAGGGTGACGAGGATGCAAGCTTGCTGAATTTTAGCGCTTTGGAACCATTGCGCCTGGATGCGAACAATGGTGGCATCTAGCATGACGATTTCTGAGTCGAGGATCAGCTTTTGATCGGGGAACAGGCTGCGGCTTTCGATTAAAGAGTCGCAAACTCGCTCAATCTCTTCCATGATGGAGGTGCGATCGCTCTGGGTGAGTTGTTGCGAAATTTGTCGGGCTTGTTCGTTGACGTACCAGAGTTCTCCCGACTCCGAAACAATTAACAGACCTTCGCTCAAGCTTTCTAAGACGCTCTGCAATACGGGAAATTGACGTAGAATATTGCGGTGAAGCGGGGCTGCTTCGGGGAGGAGATAGGAGTTTTCTAGGATTCTGAGGCGATCGCTCATCATATTGTTATTCAATCGTTGGATAAAATCTGCCTTCATTACATTTCAACTAGACGGCGGAGGTTTACCTATTTGTGCCAATCTTTCAGGTGAATCTTTACAATTAAAGGAAATGTGCGGTTCTCAACTGCTCGTTTCTAATTCCTCTAGACAGTTCGCGAACTGGTTGGTTAACCCTTGCAATTCCCTAAAGGGCTGAGTCTGATGGAGCTAACTTTAATTCAACGTCTCCCTGCAAACCCAGAGGCGAAGGTGAGTTTTTCCTTGTCGCTAACGGCTAGAGAGCGATCGCGCAGCCGCTACAGTTTCGAGACACCAGAAGGGAACGCGGTTCTGTTGCGCCTGCCAAGGGGAACGGTTCTTACAGACGGAGATTTGCTACAAGCCACCGATGGAGAAACCCTAGTGCGAGTCGTGGCTAAAGCTGAACCCGTTTTGCACGTTACCCCACAGACCCCCCTAGATCTACTCAAAGCAGCCTATCATTTGGGGAATCGTCATGTCCCAGTCGAGATTCATCTCACTTACCTGCGTCTCGAACCCGATCCCGTCCTTAAAGGTCTGTTAGAACAGTTGGGACTAGAAGTCAGTGAAGAGGTCTTTCCCTTTCAACCCGAAGCGGGAGCCTATAGCCACAACTCGCACTCGCACGACCATTAAAAACCCCATCGCTCAAGCAATGGGGATATATGCATCAGCTTATGGGGTTTTCTGTAAATCCGGTCTTTCTTCCGGAACAATAGCATCTTCTACAGGACACACTTGCAAGCAAATGCCGCAATCAATACAGGTTGCAAAATCAATCCAGTACCAGTCTGTTCCTTTGGAATTTTTACCGGGACCTGGATGAATGCAAGCCACTGGACAGGCTTCAACGCAATCTGCAACGCCTTCACAGGTATTCGTAACAATGGTGTGTGGCACGGTGTTCTCTCTCAATAAACTCTACTTGGTGAGGAAAGGAGTGCTGAGTGCTGAGTGCTGAGTGCTGAGTGCTGAGTGCTGAGTGCTGAGTGCTGAGTGCTGAGTGCTGAGTGCTGAGTGCTGAGTGCTGAGTGCTGTAGCTTGCTTCCGCGTAGCGGTGTGCTGAGTGGGAAAAGAGTGTGGAGTTATTAGAAAACTCCCTTCTTCCCCAACCCCCAACTCCCAACTCCCAATTCCCCTCTTCCCCAACCCCTAACTCCCAACTCCCAATTCCCCTCTTCCCCAACCCCTAACTCCCAACTCCCAATTCCCCTCTTCCCCAACCCCTAACTCCCAACTCCCTTCTTCACTCCATCTGCTCGGTTTGCGTCTCACCCTGGGCGTTTACCCAAATGATTTGAGCAATCTGACGGCGACGGGCGATCGCGCGAACTTCTTCGGCGGATCGATCGGGGCTGAGTTCCACTTCTACGCGGATCTCCGGTTGGCTGCTGCGGAGTTGATGGGCGTAAGCAAAGGCGGCGGCGGTGGCTTGGGGGGTTTGAGCCGCCACAATGCAGTCGCTAACGGGTAGATGTTGAGGGAGGCGATCGCTATTGAGGAGCGTGTAATGCAAGTCTTCTATATTGAGACAAAAGCCAATTCCAGGGTAGGTTTTGCTTTGGGGATGATAGGTTCCGAGCAGTTGGTCATAACGTCCGCCTTGTCCTAAGACGCGCGCCTCGCTACCGCTGACCACTTCAAATACAATCCCCGTATAGTAATCAAAGGTTTGAATTAAGCTCAGATCGAGAATAATTTGAAGGTCTGGGTTGGGGATGCGGGCGTGGAAGTCTTGGAGCAGATCCACCAACGTTTTCAGGTTGTTCACCGCTTCCTGTTGCGCCGGATCGAGAGAAAGCTGGGAGACTTTTTGCAATACATCCGCCGGAAGCCCGCGCAAATCAAACAACTGTAAGGCTCGTTCGCGCAGTTGGGGTTCTAGGGGAAGGGTTTCAAGGGTGGTGCGATCCAAATGGGCGATCGCCGTTCTCACTGTTTCCCGCAGATGGGGGGGAAAATCATTGAGGAGCGATCGCGTTAAGCCTGCTTCTCCTAAGACTAAGTGACAGGTGCCGATCCCGCAGGAACGCAAGCACTCGCCAAGCAATAGCAAAATTTCTGCATCGGCTAGCACTCCAGCCCCGCACAGCAGTTCTACACCCGCTTGGTAAAACTCTTGCTGGCGACCGTGAACGCCGCGCTGCGATCGCCGAAACACATTGGCATTGTAATACAGCCGTCGCGGATAAGACGCATCGTTGAGATGCATAATTGCCGCTCGCGCAATGGAAGCTGTCACCTCCGGGCGCAAGCCCAAAAGTTCATCCTCAGTATCAATAAGTTGGATAACCGTGGAACGTTCAATCGCTCCACCTGCCATCAGGGTGTCTAGTCGTTCGAGGGTCGAAGTAATAATCCGGTGGTAGCCCCACTGGTGAAAAACCTGTTGTAAGCGCTTTTCAATCCAGCGTTTTTGGGCAACATCCAACGGTAGTAAATCTCTTGCCCCGACGGGGGATTGATAGACCATTACTTTTTCTTGCCGCCAATCTTAATGCCAAAAATGGTAATGCCACCATCATCGCCTTTTTTGTTCGACTTTCCACCAGACTTGCCAGAATTTGCTGCTTTTGACGCGGCTTTTTGGGCGGCAATTTCCATCTTCTTCTGGACTTCAAGCGCTTTGGGGTCTTTGGGATTGTGCTTTAAGGCCTGATTAATATGAACCTTCGCCATCGTGCTTTGGTTCTGTTTGAGGTAAATTTCGCCCAGCAAACTATGGCAACTGCTATTACTCGGTTCTAGCTTGAGTGCATCCCGCAACTCTAGAATCGCCTGAGCTAAATTCCCTTTACTCATTAACTCTTCAGCCCGACGATAGTATTGATCGACTGGCGTCACCTTGGGAGGGGGTGGGGGCGAAGGGGGGCGCGTCATCGTGGGCGGTGCAGAGGGTGCCTTTCTCGGTTGAGTCGGTTTTTCGCCTCTCCCCACCTTCAGGGTGAGATAAATCAGATTGAGTTCGCTCAATTCACCCGTAATCGCTTGCATTCGAGCGAGCGATTCATACTGTTGTTGAGCCAACTTTTTGACAGACTCTTTATACGTTGCTTCAGTATCTGGTGCATGAGCCAGCGTGCGAGACAGTTCGCTTTTGAGTTCAATCGTTTCGGGCTGCTGCGAAGCCTGTTGTCCCTTCAAACGAAGCAATACCGCGTGTTCTGCCCGTTCTTTATCTTGAGAGAGTTTTTCGTAAGCTGGATTGACGAGCTTGGATAGAATTTCAGTCGCTAATTGTTTATCCTCATCGCTAGCCGTAGAGCGGCTATCGGGATGAAGGGTTTTTGCAATCAGCATGTACCGCTTGCGGATCTCCTTGCTATCCGCATCTACGGGTACTCCCAATACAGCATGATGGTCAATAAAATCAAACCTAAACAGTCCCTGTGTAATTTGGAATGACATCTTGAGGTCGTCCCACTTCCGAAGTTCTTATTGCTGATTGATTCTAGTGTACTTCGCTTAACTTAGCGATGCTTGACTGGAACTACCTAAATGTTGTCGTATTTTTCTATCAAGATTGTGGCCAAGTTGACAGAGCGGGCGTTTTTCCTAACGCATCGCTGAGACTCTGATGAATTTTACCATTGGTGGCTAAGAGTCTTCCCGAACGGATCTCGATCGGGCCGCCATCGTAGGCGGTAACGCTGCCCCCAGCTTCTTTGACGAGAACAATTCCGGCGGCGATATCCCAAAGCGATAAACCGCGCTCCCAATAGCCATCTAAGCGCCCGCACGCCACATGAGCTAGGTCAATAGAAGCCGATCCGCTGCGTCTCACCCCTTGAGTCAGGTGAGTGAGGTGACAAAATTCAGCGTAATTATTATCGGCCGTTTCGCGGCGGTCGTAGGCAAAGCCCGTGACTAATAAGCTTTTACTGAGTTCTGAGGTTTGAGAAACGCTGATGGGACGGCGATTGCGCGTTGTACCGCAGCCCTGAGCGGCTCTAAAGAGTTCGTTATGGAAGGGATCGAAAACGACGCCAACTTGCGGTACGCCGTCAATTAACAGCCCTACAGAGCAGGAAAAGAAGGGGTATTGATGGGCGTAGTTGGTGGTGCCATCAAGGGGATCGATTGCCCAGAGGAAGGAGTTGCTGTGTAAGTCGCCCAGTTGTCCAGATTCTTCGGCAAGAATGGCGTGTTCTGGAACGTGACGCTTTAGCACTTCTAAGATGGTTGCTTCTGCGGCTTTATCTGCTTCGGTGACTAAATCGCCGGGGCGACCTTTTTCGGTAATGTCTTCTAATTTGCCTAAATGATTTTGTAAAACGGCTCCCCCGGCTAAGGCGGCTTCGGTGGCAATTTCCAGAAGTTGCAATAATTGATTTTGATCCATAAATCGGGATGAGCGTTCTTTATTGGTTGCGTTGGCGAAATTCAGCAGGTGTAAAGCGTAGGGGGTTTTCGGGGTTCCAAATTCCTACACCCATGAGTCTTGCCCATTCTTGCGCGTCGGCGAGACGCTGGTCATACTGAGTATTGGGAGGACGCGAAATGGCGATCGCCAATCCCGCTTTCACTAGTTCCTCGTTCAGCAATTTTCCATCTTGCCACACATAGACCAACTGACGCTGATAGGCATCGTGGGTTTGTTGGTCAAATTCTAATAAAACGGGTTGAGATCCAATCCAAGTTTTCAGTTGGTTCTGTGCTTCTATTCCCCAGGGGAGTTGCTGCAAGTCAGGTGCATCGATGCCCATTAATCTGACGCGCCTGGGGGTGGCGTTGGGTTGGCTGATATCAACGACTTCTAAGGTTTGAGCGCTTACCACTTGTTTAACCAATACAGGCGTTCGCGCTACTGGCGTTACGGTTTGACACGCCACTAACCCGATGCAGAGGATCGCGAGACTTCCACAAGCGAGGAGTTTGGAAAGCAACTGACGAATGATGGCTTCAATCTTCATCTAGGGGTAAGCCGACTTTGACTTTACCTTTGCCAAAATAACGACCAAATTGGAGTTCGTAAACTTCGTCTTCGTCTTGGGTTTCAACTTCTAAGTCGGAACGAGGATAGCTGACACACAGTAAGGCGTAACCTTGTTCTTGGAGTTTGGGCGATAAACCCATTGCTTCTGGCTGATAGAGTTTTCCGGAGAGAACGCGCACGGCGCAGGCGGTACAAGCACCATTGCGACAAGAGAAGGGTAATTCAACGCCTTGGTTTTCGGCGCTATGAAGAATGTAGCGGTCTTCGGGAACCTGAACGGTGTAGAAAGTATCGTTGGTGCGATCGTGTATCTGGACAGTGTAAGTCTGCGGCATCGTCGTTTAGGGAGTAGATATGCTGCTGCACAGTTTAGTGTAGCAGTCTGCGATCGCGATCGGGTCCCCCAAACGATCCTGAATTCACGAACATACACGCTTTTTTCTAAGCTAACAGTTAAGACGGGAATTTTAGGGTGGGTTTCAACGGATTGGAACTCTTCCTCAATCTTGAGTTTCCAAAATCGCAACAGCACGCCAGAGCTAAACTGGGCTATTTAGAATTGCAGCAGTATCGTCATTGATTGAGGACTCGATCTTAAAATGAATATCCAAATTCAAAGTTTAGTCCGTTTTCTTTTATTCAGTTTAGTGGCAGCAAGTGCGATCGCCTGTCAGCCAGAGGAACCGATTGCCAATACTCCCCCAGTTCATTCTCCCGGTAGCGCGATCTCAGATGGACGCGGAATCTACCAGAGCGATCGCTTTGACTTTCAGTTTAGTTATCCCAGTGATGAATTTACCATTGATGAGACGCTGACTGCACCTAATAATGGCGCGGCTTCCTCCCTGGCAACGGTGGATATTTGGACGAAAGAACATGCCCAAAAAATTAAATCGGGTGCTTATGAAGGGGGGGCAGAATACCCAGCCAATGTTAGCATCACGGTTTCTGAGAATCCTCAAAACTTATCCTTACGAGCTTGGGTAGAACAGAGCAATCAGTTTTCGATTACTCGCGATTTTCAGGATACAACCGTGGCTGGACAAAGTGCGATCGCGTTTCAATCAAGCGGCTTATACGAAAATGACCATCTTGTCTTTGCTAATCCCGATCGGTCTGAGATCGTTACGGTAACGTTTTCTAAGATTGATTATGGCAACTCTGACGCAACCTATCAAAAGGCATTTGAACAGGTGAAGCGCTCGTTTACCTTTGTTAAGGGTTAAGCCGAGGGTTTGCGATCGCCTTTTTCCTTTAAATGCTGCTGGAAAAACTGCATCAGCTTTATCCACGCATCTTCGGCGGCGGAAGGATTATAAGAAGAGCGTTCGTGACAGAAGAAGCCATGATCGGCATCGGGATAAAACTGCAAGGTGTATTCTTTATTCAGGGCTTTTAAGCGAGATTCAATTTGTTCAACTCGTTCGCGAGGAATAAACGGATCGCGCCCGCCAAAGAACAAATGCATTGGGACTTGAATCTCCGTCATTGCCTCGATCCACTCATCCAAAACCATCCCATAAAAAGGTGCAGCCGCAGCAATTTCATTGGAAAACTGGCAAGCGCACATAAATGTTAGCCCTCCTCCCAAACAGAAACCCGTGACGCCGATCCGATCGGGTTCCACATCGGGAAGCGATTTAATATAGGCGAGGGTGGCGCGAATATCGTTGACTACGGCTTGGTGGAAATCTAGACGATACATTGTCGCCATTGCTGACTCCACTTCGGCATATCCAAACTTGTTGTTAGGTAATTCGCGGTAATACAGATCCGGCGAGAGTACCACATACCCCTGTTTGGCTATTCGCGTTGCGATTTCTCGGATATGTGCGGTTAAGCCAAAGGCTTCCATCAACAACACAACAGCAGGCTGGCGTTTGTGCTGAGAGGATCGACACAGGAAGGCTGGCATTTGTCCATCGGGTGTGGAAACCAGGATATCTGTTTGTTCGATTTGCACGGCGTTTTCGTCCCCTTTCTAGCTGGCTTTTGTAGTACGTTATTGACACTTGTAGTACGCTGCATTATCCTAAAGAAAGATGGGCGTTTGGCAGAACGAGGATGCACCGGACTTTTAAGCCCCTGTGAATTGGTAGAGGTTTTTGATGAATCCAACGACACCAGAAGCTGCGATCGCCATTCAGCAAGAACTCCGCAAACAGGTGGTAATGGCAGACGACTTTAAGCCACTTCAAACCGTTGCTGGAGTAGATGTTGGGTTTGAAGAAGGCGATCGCATTGCTTGTGGGGCGATCGCCGTTCTGCGGTATCCCTCCCTACAAATGCAAGCATCCCTCGTTATCCGTCGCCCAACGCCATTTTCCTATATTCCGGGGTTACTGGCGTTTCGGGAAGTCCCCGTCATTCTAGAAGCGCTGGCTAGCCTGAAAAGCCCCCCGGATCTCCTGCTGTGCGATGGGAATGGCTACATCCACCCCCGTCGCTGCGGGTTTGCCTGTCATTTAGGGGTTGTCAGCGGTTTACCCGCTATTGGCGTTGCCAAAACTCCCTATATTGGAGAACACGAACCGTTAGGGGCAGAACGCGGCGCATGGCAACCGATTTATGATGCAGGGGAGATCGTTGGGGCGGTTGTTCGCACCCAGGCGAATGTTAAACCCGTGTATGTCTCAGTTGGACATCGTATCAGTTTAGAAACTGCGATTGAGATTGTCCTGAAATGCGCGCCGAAATATCGCCTCCCGGAAACAACGCGTCAGGCGGATCGGCTTTCTAAAGGACGTAAAACGCCAGCCTCTTTGCAACCTTGAGCGATCGCCATGAATGAAAGTAAAAACGCGCATTGGGTCAAAATCAGCAAATACCTCAGCAAGCATCTGCGCCATACGCCAGAACGCTTAGGGCTTACTCTCGCCCCTGGCGGTTGGGTAGAAGTTGAGACGCTACTCTCTGCCTGTGCTAGCCATCAATTCCCCATTTCTCGCGCCGAATTAGAGACAGTGGTGGCAACTAGCGACAAGCAACGGTTCGCCTTTGACGAAACCAAAACCCGCATTCGCGCTAACCAAGGGCATAGCGTAGCTGTAGATTTGCAACTCGAACCCCGAACCCCTCCAGAGGGGCTTTACCACGGCACGGGAGCGAAATCAGTCCCCGCCATTTTGCAATCTGGACTGCTGAAAATGAGCCGCCATCACGTCCATTTATCCGAAAATGTCGAAACTGCCCAAAAGGTGGGAATGCGCCACGGTAAGCCTGTAATCTTGGCTGTTCATACGGTTGCGATGCAGGAAGCTGGGTTTTCGTTCTACCGTTCGGATAATGGCGTTTGGCTTGTTGATGAGGTTCCACCCCAGTATCTTAGAGTGCTGAGTGGGAAGACAGTGCTGAGTAGAAAGTGCTGAGTGCTGAGTGGGGGAAGGAGTGCAAAGTTCCGTAGCTTGCTTCCGCGTAGCGGTGTTCCGAGTTCCGAGTAGGGAAGAGGATGGGGGAAGTTAGTTCCGAGTTCCGAGTTCCGAGTAGGGAAGAGGATGGGGAGGTGGGGGGAAAGGAGTGTACTCAGGGGAGTAGATGATGGAGTTATATCGCTTTGAGGATATTGGGGAATTTTGGCAGGAGGCGCAGGGATATTTGCTAGAGAATGAGGCAGAACATAACCTGTTGTTAGGGATATCGCACGCCTTGTTGCACTATCCAGAACGGTATCCCGATCCGGCTTATTTGGCGATCGCAAAAAGCCACAACCATATTCTAGGGGTGGCAATTCGCACGGCTCCTTATAAGCTGGTGCTATCCAAAGTCCAAGATTTCAAGGCTTTGAGGCTGATTGCTGAAGATTTGCAGGGCGATCCGGTGCAACTTCCGGGCGCAGGCGGCTTAATTGCAGAGGTGGAAGCCTTTCGGGAAATTTGGCAAACCCTTACTCAGCAAACCTCTCGGCGGGTGATGGATCTGCGGATTCATCAGCTAACCCAAGTGGAACCTGTGGCGAAGGTTGGGGGTTATCTGAGATTAGCGACAGAAGGCGATCGCCCTTTACTCTTAGATTGGTTTACCACATTTGCCGCAGAAATTGGCGAAATTGTCCTGCAAGATGCGGAAGCCTCCGTCACTTCTGGCTTAAAGCGACAAAGCATTTACCTCTGGGAAGATGGTAAACCTGTTTCCTGGGCGAGTGGTAGCCAGTCTTTACCCAAGGCGGTGCGTATTGGGCCAGTTTATACGCCGCCAGAGTATCGACGCAAGGGATATGCAACCGCCTGTGTAGCTGCGTTGAGTCAGCAGTTTTTAGATCGAGGATGTCACAGTTGTTTTTTGTTTACCGACTTAGCCAACCCAACCTCTAATCATATTTATCAGCAAATTGGCTATCGCCCCATCTGTGACTGGCGCGACTATGCGTTTATTCCCAAAACATGAGAGAGATGGCGAATTTAAACCAATACGATTATTATTTAGTGCTGGATCTGGAGGCGACTTGCTGCAACAACGACAGCATCAAGCGCCATGAGATGGAAACGATTGAAATTGGTGCGGTGATGGTGGAAGCCAAGGATTTAAAGGTTGTTAGCGAGTTTCAGACCTTTATTAAACCCGTTCGCTATCCCATGCTGACAGAGTTTTGTCAATCTCTGACTTCTATCAGCCAAGCACAGGTAGACGGAGGGCGAAGTTATGGGGAAGCGATCGCACATTTGCAACAATGGCTTTCAAACTATCCTAATGCTGTCTTTGGTTCCTGGGGAGATTACGATCGCAAGCAGCTTCAGCAGGATAGCAAATATCATCAACTCCCATTTGCGATCGCTTTTCCCCATGTGAATCTCAAGCAACAGTTTAGCAGCGCCCAAGGTTTACCCAAACGTTACGGAATGGCGCAAGCGTTGGAAATGGCAGGAATTCAACTGGAAGGAACCCACCACCGGGGAATTGATGATGCGCGCAATATCGCTAAGTTATTGCCATTTATCCTAGGAAGACAGGTTTTAAAGAGATGACCGATATCCGCCGACTTTTAAATCAGATTGCCAGCGCTGAAGCACAATTGCAATCAACTCAATTTCTCGCACCCTGCGTTAAAGGAGGGAAAATTCGCACTTCTGTAGCGGGGATGGTGCATACGTTTGTACCGCAACCCCGACAGTTTCAGGGGTGGGGAATTTTTCAGCCTGTGAATTCAAGTCTGGCTCAGTTAACCGAGGAGGCGGAGTTACCCCAAATTGCGGCTTATTTACAACATTTTCCGAAGTTGCGTTTGCGTTTAGGTTATCGCTTGCAGGAGCAAACTTGGTTAGCTTATCCGGTGAATGAGGCGGATATGCGCCAGCGGTTTCAGCAGGTGAAGCCTGTGGTGGTGCATTTGGTGACGGCGGGGATGGCGTTTGAGCAGGTTATTGGGCGCTGGAATGGGGCTTTCTGCTGGTTTGACGAAATCGATCGCCGCGACGATCCGAGTATTGCAGAGGGCTTGCAGGCGGCGCTCAAGCAAAGAATGGCAATCGAGGAGTTGCAGTTTAAGGGGATAACGCCGGAAATGCGATCGCTCTACGAGTTAGTGGCGCAACAAACGGAAGGGTTTGCTCAACCCCAACAAGATGAACGGCGCTTGCGCCAAGCACTGAAGCGAGGGGGAGGAGAGTTACAGCAATTCCAGGATCGCGGCGACTTCTGGACGGTTGACTGGGTGACTACAGATGGAGTCCATCATACCAGCGCGATCGCTAAAGGGGATTTGACGGTTGTCAGTTCTGGGATTTGTTTAAGCGGGCGCGATCGCGATTTCGATCTGCAATCATTAGTTGGGGTAATGGAACAACAGGAGGGGTGAGGATGTTTCTGCACGAACAACTTTACCGCAGCCATACCGCGATGACAAAGCTGAAAGCTTATCCGGTAACGCTTTGCGGTGCGGGGGCGTTGGGTGCGAATCTGGCGGAAAATTTGGCGCGGGCGGGTTTTGGTAAGCTAAAGGTTATCGATCGCGATCGCATTGAGGAACGCAACCTCTCGACTCAACCCTACTATCGCTCGGATGTGGGGGCGTTCAAAGCGAAGATTTTGGCAAACCAACTCTATCGTGCCATTGGGACAAAGGTAGAAGCAGAAACCCAAGAGTTAACCGCTGACAATGCGGCGAAACTGTTGAAAAACAGTCAGCTTATTGTCGATGTCTTTGATAACAGTCTCTCTCGCCAGGTGTTGAAAGATTACGCAGAACGCTCTGGCGTTCCCTGTCTTCATGTTGGCTTATCGGCGGACTATGCTGAAGTTATCTGGAATTCCGTTTATCGCGTTCCTTCAGATGCCCATGATGATGTCTGCGACTATCCCCTAGCGCGGAATTTGGTGCTGTTAGCGGTAGCCGTCGCCAGCGAGGAAATTATCTCGTTTATCGCTACTGGCGAACAACGTCATTTTACGATTACCTTGAAGGATCTGGCAGTGCGATCGCTGATTCTCTAACTTAAACAAGTATTCTAGTCATGAATTTTGCGCTTATTCAATCACAAACTCAAAATTTGATTTTATTGCCCACCGTGCTGCGGCTGCAAATTCAGAATTTTCCTGAGTAGCTTTCTTTAAAAGTTCTTCTGCCTTTCTAGCTTCCTGCTGTAATTCTTCATTGATTGGCGTTCGTTTCGCAAGGTTTACAATCTGGCAGAGTTGTTTTAAGATTTGTAGGCGCTGAAGTCTTGCTTCAGGGAGCGATCGTTGATTTAATTTGAGAGCATCCAGCGTTCTTTGTCCCTTAGAGTTTTCTTCAATAGCATAAGCATACTCACCTCGAAAGCCTAGAAAATCTTCCGGATCTTCTTTACCTGGGTCGATAAATAAGGGCTGTTCGTCCTTAATCTTATGACGATGGTTTACTGCACGCTTAGTAGGATCTTGTAGTGGAAAAAGGTTTTGTTTATGCCGTTGATTGCAACCTGTACAAGCAAGATAAAGATTATCCCATTCATAAGCAAGCCAATAATAGCCAGGTCGTTGTAAAGGTTGAAGGGGTGCTTGTTTATAAGCTTGTTTTGGACGAAAATGTTCTACATCTCCATCTGTGCTAATTATACGTTCGCAGAAACAACATTTACTATGTTGTGCCTTAATTAAAGCTTGTTTCACGCTTTGATGAGCGTAGATACTTCTATCAAAGCTAAAATCTTTTTCGCCAGATTGATAAGCTTCAATATTTTTAGAGTAGCTCAGACAATTCGATTTTCGTTTCTTTTTTCCATCCTGAACCAACTTTTTAGGAGGATTTAATGGTTTATGAATCCGAATCACCCAATTCTCCAGTGCCAGAGTTTTCTAAAAGTTTAGCAGCACGTCTGATGATATCCATTGCTTTGATATCGTCGGGTGTTTCTGCTGTGGGAAAAGAGCCTATTTTAGCTTCCAACTCTTTTAATTCTGCTTTGTCTGCTTTAGAGAGTCGAGATTTAGACAATAACTCTTGTCTACGATTAAGCAATGGATCTAGATTAGCAGGTCTAGCTGTTGGTAGCTCAAAAACACTAGTCAAAACTTGATCGACTCGCCAGTTTTCAATAATTTCAGGGTTATTATCAATGATGACGCGATCGCCTTCTCTTCTCAACAGAACAATATTAGCATTTTTAGCAGCTTGAACCACTAATGGACTATGAGCAGTAACAATAAACTGAGTATTTGGAAATCGCTCAGTTAAAAAACTCATAATATTACGTTGCCACCTAGGATGCAAGTGTAAATCGATTTCGTCTACCAATACAATCGCAGGTTCAGCTAAAGGATCTTCACTATCAGGATAACGTTGGAATAGGCGCACGGCTAAATCAACCATCCAGGCAATCATTGTGCGGTATCCTAACCCTAAACTAGACAAGCGTACCCATCCATAAGGAGTTAAAAATTCTGCTCTAGGACGAGGTATTTCTAAATCAGTAGGTGCAATCCGAATATCTTCAACATCGGGTAAAATCGATTTGAGAATTTCCACGATTCTATCGAATTGATTTTGAAAGCGATCGCGCATTTCTCCCGATGCTAATAGAGTGGCATAATTTGTCTGTAACAACCACTCTTCAGCATTGATCAAAGCAATTTTTTCGGAAAACAAACTTGCTGAATTTTCATGATTTAGACTTTCACTTATTGAAGCTTCTCCTATTTTACGTGTTGCTCCATACCCATAGCAAACCAATCCTCTTAGCCTCTCATCATCAGAGCTTTCTTGTATGTATGAAAAAGAGGGTCTTATTTCAAGACTATCAGTTTGCCAACTGTGTTGTATAGCATTACTTACAATGCCTGATTCTTCCAAGGAGGTCAAGTTAATATCAATTGAAATAAAAGCTAATATTTTTGAGTTCTGCTTAATATCTCGATAACTTTGCCATGTCAATATATTTTCAGAGGGTGAAAATAGTAAGGGATATGCTAATTCTTTTTTGTCTTCTTCATTACTTTCAGAATCTTTTTTGAATTTACACTCCATACCCGCCAAACAGCGTAACAAGGTTGTTTTACCCACACCGTTATCGCCTAAAATGACAGTCCACTGGGCGGGTCTTCCGTTACCATCAGAAAGATCGAGGACTTGCCGATCTTTAAAGCAAAGCACTCCTTCTACTTCCAAAGAAAGGAAATAGACAGGCGATCGCTCATTCGCTGAGTTAGCAGGGTTGCGTCTGTTTCTGACTCTTTTTGGTTGGTTCGTCATGTTGCTGAAGAGAACCCAATGCGTTCATCATACTGTCTACCACTATCCCCTTCAAACTGCTGAGAGCGATCGCATTGTTAGAGTACACCCTTTTACTGCCCGCGTCCTGGTCTGCAATCTGCAAAACTCAAGGCCTCAGTATCGAGAAAACTAGCGATCGCCATCTCAATAACTGCTTCAACCGGATACTCAATTTCAGTAGCATGGGCAATTAGGGCAATGCGAATCCGTTCGGGTAGTCGTTCCAAAATGATTTCGGCATCAGAAGCGGAAAGTTGTTCCAAAAGTTTTGCTTGCATAACTTTACTGCTCAGTTGGAATTTTAACGTTGTAAGGAGGCTCTGTAGCTCTTAGAATGATGGCTTCTAGCTCCAATAGTAACGCAGGGTTTCCCCAATAAGAAATTGGCTGCGCTGCAATACGAATATCCTCATCGCTGTATTTATCAAGCCATGCCCACAAAAAAGCTTTGTGTCCACCATTAAAGCGACCCCGCAAATTCTTTGTTTTGCCGATGTAAAGTAACCCATCAGTTCTGTGTCTAATTGCATAGAGGCCAGGACGAGCAGGAATATGATTAAACTCACGGTTTAAAGGTTCACATTGCTCAAAGGGAGTAAAAGCGATCGCATCTAGGATTCTTCGCGCCTGGGTTTGCAGTTCAAAGTCGTTCGTCGGCATGGAAGGAAGAAGGCTGATTGCACAAAAATTATGTTGCCACAAATTTTGATACAGCCTACCCTTAGAGAACAATTGCTACAGGAATGGCGATCGCGCATGAGCCAATCCCAACCCGAAAGAAGCTGGTATAATCATCAACCCCTCGAAGAGCGAAAAACTTGGTATAGTGCGGTTGCACAGGCATATAACCGCGTTAGACCGCGTTATCCGCAGGCGATGGTTGAACGTGCGATTGAGTTAGCGCAACTGCCAGATAGTGCAAGGCTTCTAGAGGTTGGCTGTGGCCCTGGAACAGCTACCACATCATTTGCTCAATTCGGGTTTTCAATGGTCTGTTTGGAACCCAGTCCAGATGCTTACCAACTGGCGCGAGAGAACTGCAAACCTTATCCCAATGTAGAAATTGTCAATACAACCTTTGAAGAGTGGACGCTAGAACCTGGGTATTTTGATGCGATCCTTGCGGCAACTTCTTTTCATTGGGTTTCCCCAGAAGTCGGTTATGCTAAAGCGGCCTCTGCACTGCGAGATCGGGGTTCTCTAATTCTGCTGTGGAATATGAGCCTGCAACCTGCTTATGAAGTCTATCAGGCGTTGGATACGGTGTATCAGACTTACGCGCCTTCCCTTGCAGGTTACTACAGCACTGAAAAGCAACAGGAAAGTTTAGACAAGTTTGCCCAAATTGTCCTCAATTCTGGTCAGTTTGGCGATTTGGTTTCGGAGCAAATGCCTTGCGAAGTCACCTATAGTATTGAGGATTACCTGGCACTGCTGGGGACTTATTCGCCTTATATTGGCTTAGAACCTCAGCAGCGACAGGGGTTATTTCAAGCCTTGGGAAAGGAACTGGAAAACAGTTGCGGCGAGAAGGTGAAGCTATCTTATCTTTCAGCGTTTCAGATTGCTCGAAAAGTCTAGCTATTCCCGCTACCAATCTTTATCCCACAGGTCGATAAGTTTCTAGCTGCTCTTGAGCCGCAGTCACTTCAGCCAGATACTGTTGGGACTGGAGGTGGTGATTTTCCAAAATTGCGATCGCCTCTGCTTCTACTTCCTGTTTCGCTCGTGCTTTCAACAACTCATCAAATAAATGTTGAAATCGTCCAATATACTCATCAATTTGCTTTCTTGCTGTATTAAAATCTTCATCAACTTGTTTAAACACTACTCGCTCTAAAAGTCTCCGATTTCTGACTACCTGCTCGTCAATTTTTCGACAAATTGCCTGATAAGTTTCTCTTAAATCAATTTCATAATAAGAAATTGTTTCTTGATAAGGGACTTCAACTTCATACACTTCTTCTGACAAACAGCAACCTGTGGTTCTCGTTTCTTTCCGAAATTTACTAAACACTTCTTGTTGATGCTGAACCTTAGCATCTATACCTGCAAACTCAAACTTAGGAAACAGGATCGGACTGGGTTGTATGTTCACTTCTAGCCCATCGCCCAAGTAACTTGAAATTTCATTAGAAACGGCTTGAATATCTCTCTGAATTTCTCTGACTAATGTTTCGCGGATTTCTGTTCCCTCTTGAACTAATTGGTCTTGAGTATTCAGCCAAAAACCTTGAATTAAAGGAGTACAGTATTGATTAATAATTTGACTAACTTCCTGAGCTTTTTCTAAATTACTTAATCTAATTTTATAAGGCTCGTTTTCTAAACAATTTTGGAAGAAGTCTTGAACACTTGCAAATACTTCAAAAAAATTTTCAAGTAGGTTTTGATTTTTTTTAGTAGTTCTGGGTTGATTTTCTTGGAGTTTTTCTATTTTATCAATCTCTAGTTTGATTTTAGCTTTAGCAGTTTCAGCAAATTGATTAATTCCTTCACCGAACTTACTCATAAGTTTTTCCTTTTGGTTTTCGATGGACTTTTTTACATCTCTAACTTTTTTTTGTGATTCCTCAGAGTGTATTTGATAATCTCGCTCCTTTTGTTGTAATTCCTCAAAAGCTATCTGCCATCCTTTGATTTCTGTACCGAGCGTTTCTTCAATAGATTGAGCTACTTTATTGAAGTTCGTTAAAACATCATCAAGTAAATTCCATCCTGAATTTTTGACAATTGTTTGTAAGACAGAATCTTCAATGGTTTTAATTCCGCTATCTAATAAGGCTTGGGGAGCAATGTCTTTCATTTTAGGAACAACGAGTTCCCCATCCTCATCTTCTTGAATATATCGACCCAAGAAAAACTTCTTGAAATCTGACTTATGTTGATCGCTAGCTTTTTTCTCTTGAATGAGTTTAGCCAATAGTCCTTGTAAGGAACTGACTGGATAAATTTTAGGCTCTTGTACTCCAAAGCCTACCAGCGCTTTGTTCAATTCTTGAATAACCTCTTCAATTGGGCGATCGCGCTCAGATTTTCGGTCTATCTTGTTAAGAATAAAATACATTTTGCTAGAACTCTTTAACAAAGATTCGCGACCCGATTCGCTGAGAACCTTTAATAGCTCCTCGTTCGTATTATCCTTAAATGAGGTATAATCCAAAACAAACAAAATAGCATCGCAAGTTCTCAAGACTTCTAAGGTTGTCTGCTTGAGAGCCACTGTATTAAAATTGGCTGACTCCCATTCATTTGGCCCTGGCGTATCAATGAGCGTAAAGCCAGATAAGGCGGAAAGTTTGCTAATGGCTTCAATGGGATGCTCTAGGACAAAGTATTCTGTATTATTCTGGTTTTGAGTTGCTCGTATTTGGCGAGTCCGTTCCAGAAAAACTTGTTGAATGGCTTCAGGTTTTCCTTCAGCTAGTACAACGGGTTTGCGTTTACCTTCTTGATATTCTAGAAGTTTGGGATTTTGACTAGAATCAATTGGACGGACTTCAGTGCGACAAACTGTACAAGACTCGGTTTCACTCGCCAATACATCAGCACCAATCAAAGCATTAAGAAAGGTACTTTTACCAGCTTTCATTGCTGCAATCACAGCAACCTGATATTTTTGCTTTTCTAAAGCGCTCAGTGCTTTCTTTAAATCCTCTTCAACACCCTGTAAGCTGCTTTTGTTAATTTCTTGCAAGTATTGTAAAAGCCGATTTCCTAGCTCTTGAGTTTGAGTATAAGTTGCTTGAAATTCTTGAGCCGACATTTGCTTGTATACTTTCTTCACGGGTAAAGCCTCTGAATTTAGGTTAGTTATTTCTAGCAGTTCTTGATTTTGGCGATCGCCCTTAAGCCTTCTTACTTCCGCAGCAATCAAAACACGGGCATAATAATCGCTTGGAATCTGGATTGATTCCGCTTGAAGCTGGCGCAGTACAATATTTGTTAATTTGACAGCTTCTACAAATTCCTTAAGCGCTGCTTCAGTGGGTTCGCGATCGATCGCGTACATTAGCTCGATTAAATCATGTTGTAACCTCAGAGCTAAACGCAAGCCGCCTTTCTCAACCTCATCTAATGCGCGTTGACGGGTGAGGTCAAAAATCTGCTTTTTACTTTCATCTGCTAGCTCGTAATAACGCTTTTCTAGGGCAGAATACTTATTAGTCAGTTCATTCGCCACCGTTCGGTGGTGTTTCGCTTCTTGGCGATCGCTCTCTCCTATCGCATGGGTAGTCAGCGCCCCAGCGACAGCCCCAACTGCTGCACCAATTGCACCAAAAATCAAAGGGATGATAAAAATCATAGGGTTATTCCGAGGGAAGCAAGGGCAACTGAGAACCGGGAAGCAAAGGGCTATCATCTGAAGTTAGCCCTAATGATTGCGCGATCGCGATCGACTCCAGGTAGTGCTTCAATGTGCCTTCTGTTCCTGGCTCAAGGGGTCTATTTGTCAGCATTTCATTTACTTCTTTTGCTTTTGCAAGAAATGCTAGATTTTTGTTGTGATCGTCGATTAGTTGATCCTCAATCTCCTGTAGGCGGTTAAGTTCCTGCTGGGTTAAAGATTGATAATAGGCTCTAACTGCTTGTTTGTGATTTTCCAGAATTTTGAAAAACTCAGCCACCATTCCCGCCGCCCCCACCACAGCCAACAAGGGAGCAGCGGCGGTAAGTGCGATCGCGATCGGCGGACAAGCAGCCGCTACAGTCGTGACCGTCAAGGCTGTTGTTCCCCCAACTGCACCCCCCATCGCACTCTCTTTCAGCGTTTGTGCGATCGCTTCTTCTGTGGATATTTCGCCCCGGACTACCCGTAAAGCATTGTCCAGCATCGAAAAGGGTACAGTGGTGACAGCACCAATTGCAGCCCCAACAGGAGCCGCTTTCAAGCCTGCTTTAAGCGCCCCTGATAAATTGTCAAAATGCCACTTTGCATTTAATTGGGCTTGCTCTTGGAGGCTCATAGGGCGATCGCCACGAGCCATATTAGCTTTAGCATCTTCCCATTTGAGATTATCAGGACTGCTAGCTCCGCCCTTGCTGTGGGGTTGAATATGGCTAGCGTGTTTATCCTTGAGATAGTTTTGAGTATTTGCTCCCGCAGATTCGCTGTTAGTCCCCACTCGTTGACCTGGAGGAATTTTATCTAACATCTGTTGGGCTTCGGTTCCAGACCTTGTAGCGTCACCGGGTCGAAGTCCACCTTGGTATAATCTACGCTCTACATTTGGAGGTAGATCGCTGAGTTGAGCGTGATGAACCTTTGTCGTTGCTGCTGCATTGATCGCAGCATTAGATTGAGTCCGATCCGGCTCGTTTGCCATAGTATCAAAATTATCTAAGTATTCGTCTTGAGTCTAGCTCAGGCTTCAATAGATTTGGCAAATGAGTGGAACTACAGCCGCTTTAGACCAAGCCATCCAAAACGCGATCGCTCAAGGCTTAAGATGGCTTTTGCCAAACCATTGAATAGCGCCAAAATAGATGTCTGCGAACGATCGCACCTTCTAAGTATTGGCTGTAAAGTTGTTTCGCTTGGGATAGGGTGAGGTACTTATCGGTGCGGATGTGTTCTCGCCAAAGCGCGATCGCCTCTGGAGTCGGACGAAAGCGTCGGTTATGCCAAAACTGTAAGATCCAGTTGAGGGGAACGGCTACAAAATCGAGTAAAAAGTCTTGTAATTGGGCGTTTTCCACCAGATCGAGAATTAACAGTTTCCCTCCCGGTTTCAATGCAGCTTTCAGGCGGGGGAGGAGGGTTTCTAGGGGGATATGGTGAACGGTGGCGATAGAAGCGATCGCGTTAAACTGTTCGTCAGGTATTTCCCACTCTAAAATATCAGCAACCTGAAACTGAAGATGGGGATAGGTGAAGCTTTCCCGTTTTGCTCTTTCTATCATTGCAGGCGATAGATCGATTGCGGTTACAGATTCAGCACGTTGAGCCAACAAGCGTGAAAACTCACCCCCACCACAACCCACTTCTAAAACGTTTGGACAGTTAGCAGGTAAGTGTTTGAGCAAAAAAGGGTGATAGTGACTATTATGATCCCATCGAAGAGTTTGTAGTTGGGCAATCTGGTCAAAATCTGCCTGAATTTTTTGAGAAAATTGCGGGTTCATTGGGATGCTAGATTAACCTTAGAGTTGGCGCTTAACTACAAATCTGTTGCATGGATTTCAGGAAAGCTTCGCTTGGTTGAGTTTGAGTGATAGAGCGATCGCCGATCTAGAGAACTCAAGGATGACGCGGCTTCAACCCTCTGTGGAGTTTAAATTGTTCTTTTAGGAAAAGATGGGACGTTTCAGTTCTTGAAACTCTTCGCAACTCTGCTTAAAACTCAGACAGCATAAGATTAACCTCAAAAAGTTTCGGAAATACCCGGTAGAACTCTCTCTGGGAGTGCTGAAATCGTTTTGAAGAGGCTGACTTGTATATTGACTTTTAGATCGCTATGCACAGATTAAAGATTTTAGGATGGGGTTTGATTGTTAGCGCAATTGTCACCGGATCGCTAACTGTTGCCGTTATGAGGGTTGTTTCTCTCAACCAACCTGCTCCCCCAACGCAGACCCAAGAAGATTTTAGCGTCCTCAGATCGCACCTGCAAGCCAAAAATTGGCAGGCTGCGGATGCAGAAACTCGGCGCATTTTAGATCCTTGGATTCATCAGCAGGGTGACTTTTTAAGTCCGCCCGCACCCACCAATATTCCCCCCACGGTTTTACAGTCCCTCGATCGACTCTGGGTGGAGGCGAGTAACGGACAGTTTGGTTTTAGCGTACAGCAACGCATTTGGGCTGAGGTTCGCTCTCAATATCCTACCGATTCAGCCGCCGCCGTCAAAGCTTTTGGCGATCGCGTGGGCTGGACGAGAACCCAAAACCAACCCGATCCAACCTTTATCGCCTATGATTGGTTAATTGAGACCGAGTTGAATTCTTCCCCGGAGGCTCCAGTCGGTCACTTTCCGTGGGTGGGAGTAGACTGGCAGCGAATTTCCGCGATGATGTCCGCGCAAAGCTGCGGGAGTTGCACGATCGATGCGATGTACGTGCAGGGAGAGCGGTTTAATCAATATATTCCAACTTTGTTTGATTGGGTCGGGACGGCTTTGAGCGAAAGCGAACCTATCTCGCGTTAGGCGATCGCACTTTCTCTCGATCAACTGGCTTCTCTGGGAAGAAAAGATGGGGGCGTCGCAGTCTGTCTTAATCTTTTCTTCCCTAATCTACTACAAAACTTAATAATTGCTGGTATCTATCTTTACAGGCGGTTATCCTAGGAATTACAGTTTGTATTTTTCGATAAACTGTTCCCTGTGAGTGAGGAATCTAAAGAGAAGTCTTCAGTAGGCCCTCAAGATTGATGAAGATCTTGATTTTTCAATTGTGCCTATTCATGCAAACTCAATAACCGGCCCCAACTGCAATGGATGCATCGACAGGTTCTACGAATGCTTTAGAAAACCTTTGCGATCGAATTCCAGGATACCGTTTGCGAGAGCAACTGCATTCTACGTCTAAAACATGCGTTTACCGTGCTTTGCGCGAGGCGGATGGATGTCAGGTCATTATTAAATTACTCAAGTGGGAATGTAGCACGTTTAGCGATTTGCTCCAGTTCCGCAACCAGTTTGCGATCGCCAAAGCTTTAGATCATCCGGGTATCTTACAAGTCTATCGCCTAGAGCCATACGGTAAGGGATATGCCCTGAGTATGGAAGATTTTGGGGGGATTTCGCTTCAGCAGTATCGACAAACACATTCCATTTCTGTAACCGCAGGATTGGAGATTGCCATTCAACTTGCTGAAATCCTGAATGCCCTCTATCGATATCGCATCATTCACAAAAATATTCAACCTTCTAATATTTTAATTCATCCAGAAACGCAACACATTAAACTGACCGACTTTGCCATCGCTTCACAACTGCCTAAAGAAATTCAAGAAATTCAAAATCCCAATATTTGGGGAGAAACCCTAGCGTATCTTTCGCCAGAACAAACCGGGCGCATGAACCGAGGAGTTGACTATCGCACCGATCTCTATTCTTTGGGAGTCACGCTTTACGAACTCCTCACGGATCGATTGCCCTTTCAATCGCAAGATCCAATGGAATTAGTTCACGCTCATCTCGCGCAACAGCCACCAGCACCGCATCTCGCGAACTCTCAAATTCCCCCCATTGTCTCTGAAATCATCTTGAAACTGATGGCAAAAAATGCCGAAGATCGCTATCAGAGTGCTTTAGGACTCAAACAGGATTTAGAACAATGCTTAGAGCAACTCAGAGCAACGGGAACCCTTGAACCCTTTGAACTCGGAAAACAAGATCGGTGCGATCGCTTTCTCATTCCCGAAAAATTGTATGGGCGAGAAGTTGAAGTTCAAGCCTTGATGACCGCCTTTGATTTAGTTAGCATTGGCAGTACCCAGATGATCCTCGTCGTGGGATATTCTGGCATTGGCAAAACTGCCGTTATCTCTGAAATTCATAAACCCATTGTCCGCCAGCACGGTTATTTTATTCAAGGCAAATTTGACCAATTTCACCGTAATATTCCCTTTTCGGGATTTGTACAAGCTTTCCGAGACTTGATCGGACAATTACTCGGCGAAAACGACACTCAATTAAACCAATGGAAAAATAAGCTGCTTGCTGCTTTGGGCGAACATGCTCAAGTCATGGTTGAAATCATTCCAGAACTCGAACAAATTATTGGCGTACAACCGCCTGCACCTGAACTATCGGGGAGTGCCGTCCAAAATCGATTTAACCGCCTATTCCAAAAATTTATTCAAGTTTTTGCGACTTCAGAACATCCTTTAACGGTGTTTGTCGATGATTTACAGTGGGCGGATGCCGCCTCCCTTCAGCTTATGCAAATCTTGTTAGGGGGTGGCGAAACGCGCTACTTATTTCTGATGGGTGCCTATCGAGATAACGAGGTGTTTCCGGCACATCCGTTAATGCGATCGCTCTCTGGTTTGCGAAGCGCCGGAGTAAACTTCAATACCCTGATCTTGTCTGACTTGGGCGCAACCCACCTCAATCAACTGATTGCAGATACCCTCAGTTGTTCGCTAGAGACAGCGCTACCCCTTACTCAACTGGTTTACCAAAAAACCCACGGTAATCCCTTCTTTAGCATCCAATTTCTCAAAGTTTTGCATCGAGAGGGGTTTATTACCTTCGATCGCGATCGCGGATCTTGGCAATGTAACGTCACGCAGATTAAAGCCAAAGTCCTAACCGATAATATTGTGGAGTTTCTGGGGTTGCGCTTGCAGAAACTCTCCGCCGCCACCCAAGAAGTCTTGAAGATAGCCGCCTGCGTGGGGAACCAGTTCGATCTAGAAACCCTAACAGGAATTACTCAACACTCAACTATCGCGATCGCCGTCGCCCTGTGGGAAGCCTTGCAAGAAGAGTTAATTCTTCCCCTCGATGAGGTTTATCAGTTTGATGCCCGTCGGGATGCTTCCCCAGAGGCGCTTGACTCTAGCGAGTTATCCCAACCCGCTTTATCTTCCCATTACCGATTTTTGCACGACCGGGTGCAACAAGCCGTTTACGCCCTGATTCCCGAAGGCGAAAGACAGGAAAATCACCTGAAAATTAGCCAACTGCTTTTAGACAAGCTGGCTGAAGGCGAACGAGATGAGAAAATTTTTGATATTGTCACCCGTTTGAACTACGGCGTTGAACTGCTGACGCAACCCGAACAGCGGGAACAGTTGATGCAACTGAATCTGATGGCGGGACGCAAAGCCAAGGCCACAACCGCCTATGCAGCCGCGCTAGAGTATTTTAGGGTGGGGATGAGCTTGCTCGGCGATCGCGCTTGGCAAACTCACTACCGTTTAACCCTCGCCTTCTATGAAGAAGCCATTGAAGCGGCTTATCTGTGCGGCAACTTTCAGCAGATGGAAGCTTGGCGAGAAACGCTGATCTCTCAAACCGTTGATATTCTCGATCGGGTAAAAACCTATGAAGTGCAGATTATGGCGTGCGTAGCGCAAAACCAATTGCAAGATGCGATCGCCATTGCTTTATCGGTTCTCCACGAGTTGGGGATTGATTTTCCCGAATCTCCCACCCCCGCAGACTGGGAAAGCGCGATCGCAGAAGTGACGCAGAATTTAGGCGAAACCCGCGTCGCCAGCGCCATCGATCTACCATTAATGCAAGATCCCCACAGCCAAGCCGCCCTCCGCATTCTCCTCAGCATTGATGCACCCACCTATCTCTGTTTTCCGGAATTGCTGCCTTTAACCATCTGCAAGGAAGTGAATCTCTCCCTGGTTTATGGCAATTTACCCGGATCGGCAAAAGCCTACGCCAACTATGGCTTAATTTTATGTTCTGGGTTGGGAGATTTAAATACGGGGTATGAATTTGGACAATTAGCCCTCAGCGTTTTAGAGAGGTTATCTGCCCAAGAGCTTTACGCGCGGACTTCTTTTTTAGTCAATTTCATGATTCGCCATTGGCAAGAACCCCTGCGGCACACCTTAAAATCGCTTCAGGAAGCCTATGGGATCGGGCTAGAAACGGGGGATTTGTTGCACGGGGCGCTTGCAGCGGAAAAATACTGCTATCACGCCTACTATGCGGGTGAGGGGTTGGTGCAACTCGCTGAAGAGATGGAATTTTATGCCGAACAGATGCGACACCTTAATCAAGATGTTGCCCTCTGCACTCACCAAATTCATTGGCAAGGCGTTTTAAACTTACTGGGCGAAACCCAAAACCCCTGCGAGTTAACGGGGAGAGCCTGCAACGAACAGCAGATGCTGCCCCTGTTTCTGGAAAAAAATGCCCGTACCGCCCTGTACTATTTCTATTTCAATAAACTGCTGCTTGCCTATCTATTTGGCGACTATTCCCAAGCGCTGCACTATGCCCAATTAACCGAACCTTGTCTAGATGGTAGCAGCGGTCAGTATATTGGCGCGTTATTTTATTTCTACGATTCCCTCGCGCAACTGGCGGTTGATGCCAATGGCGATCGCCAACAGGCAATTCTCGAAAAAGTTGCCGCCAACCAAACTAAACTCCACCATTGGGCGCATCATGCCCCCATGAACTTTCAGCATAAATATGACTTGGTAGCTGCCGAACGCCATCGGGTTTTAGGAGAAGTTACCGCAGCAATTGAGGCTTACGATCGCGCCATTCAAAATGCGATCGCCAACGGTTATATTCAAGAAGCCGCCCTCGCCAACGAACTCGCCGCCCAATTTTATCTTCAGTGGCATAAACCCAGAATTGCTCAAAGTTATCTCCTCGATGCCTATTACACCTATGCTCGTTGGGGGGCAAAAGCCAAAACCGACTGCTTAGAACGTCAATATCCGCAATACCTTTTACCCATCCTGCAACACAGACAACTCAATGCGGGGGCGGCGAACTTTCTGGCTAAACCCATTTGTCCTTTGCACCCCACCACCCAACCCCTCGCCTCGCCAGGGGTTCCCGCCTTAGCTGCCTTAGATTGCGGGGCAATTTTCAAAACCTTGCAAACTCTCTCTAGCGAAATTCACCTCAATCAATTACTGACGAACTTACTCAATATTGCGATCGCCACAGCCGGGGCTACCAAATGCGTTTTGCTCTTACATTGGGAGGATAGTCTGCGCGTTGAAGCCGTCACTCAACTCGGACAAGAACCGAAGATTTTGCAAGCCATCCCTGTTGATGAAAGTACGGAAGTTCCGATTAGCCTCATTTACAAAGTCAAGCGAAACTTAAAAACCTTCGTCGTGGATCGCGTCGCGCAAGAAGCCACCTTACTAGCGGATGCCTATATCGGACAACAGCAACCCAAAAGTTTGTTATGTACCCCAATCTTGAATCAGGGAAAGCTGATTGGCATTTTATATTTAGAAAATCATCGGATGGCGGCTGCCTTTACCAGAGATCGCATCGAAATTCTTAACTTTCTTTGCTGCCAAGCGGCCATTTCCTTAGAAAACGCTCGCCTCTACGAACAGTTGCGAAATTATTCCTATCAATTGGAAATGAAGGTAGCCGAACGCACCAACGAATTAGAAGCAGTTAACCGCGAACTCTATCGAATGGTAACGTTAGATGGTTTAACGTTAGTGTCCAATCGGCGGCATTTTGATACCTATTTAAAAGAGCAATGGCAGCGGCTGCTGTTGGCTCAACTTCCCCTAGGGCTGCTCTTATGCGACATCGATTACTTTAAAGGCTATAACGATTATTACGGACACCAAGCCGGAGATGAATGCTTAAAGCAAGTTGCCCAACTTTTAAGCCAAGCGATCCAACGCTTAGACGATTTGCTGGCGCGATATGGCGGCGAAGAGTTTGCCATCATTTTACCCAATACAGACGTGCGGGGAGCCGTTCAAGTGGCTAAACGCATCGGGAATCTCACGCAAGATCGGCAACTGCCCTACGAGCGATCGCGCCTGGTTCCTTATATTACCTTGAGTATTGGGATTTCCAGTCTGATTCCTCGCCCGGATACGTCTTGGGAGATGCTAATTACTCAAGCCGATCGAGCGCTATACCAAGCTAAATCATTAGGGCGCAATCGTTACTGCATCTACGAGCCATCAACTTCCTAAACCGATTCAAGATTAAGCTATACCCATGAAATTGATGGATCGTTCGCCAAACAAGCCTCTTGAGAAAGGCAATAATAATCTCATGAATCGTTAATGTGCGAGCAGAGTACCTCTATGGTGGAACTGATCGGATATCAAATCCTGGAACAACTCTATGCCAGCACTAAAACATTGGTTTATCGTTGCCAGGGAGCATCGGACGCTCAACCCGTTATCATCAAACTGTTACAGGATGAATATCCCAGTTTCAGCGAGTTAGTGCAGTTTCGCAACCAATATGCGATCGCGTCATCGCTGAACCTTCCCAATATTATTCAACTCTATCGCCTAGAACCCTACCGGAACGGCTATGCCCTAGTGATGGAGGACTTTGGCGGAATTTCTCTCAAACAATGGATTGACGCTCAAAGCGCCCGTTCCATCGCCGACTTTCTCAATATTGCCATTCAACTGGCGCAAGTGCTGGAACAACTCTACCAGCATCGGGTAATTCACAAAGATATTAAACCCACCAATATCCTGATTAACCCCCAAACTCAGCAAGTCAAGCTGATTGATTTCAGTCTCGCTTCCTTACTCCCGCGCGAAACCCAAACCATTCAGAACCTCAACATCTTAGAAGGAACCCTCGCCTATATCTCCCCAGAGCAAACCGGACGGATGAACCGAGGAATTGACTATCGCACGGATTTTTACTCGCTAGGGGCAACCTTTTACGAACTGCTCACCGGACAATTACCCTTTGAATTAGACGATCCGATCGAATTAGTTCACGCTCATCTCGCCAAAGCTGCACCCCTCGCCCATCAGATTAACCCCGAAGTCCCTACCGTTTTGTCCGCCATTGTTAGTAAACTGATGGCGAAGAATGCTGAAGACCGCTATCAGAGCGCGTTAGGGCTAATTCGCGATTTAGAAACCTGTCGCTTGCAACTGCGGGAAACGGGACGGATCGAAGAGTTTGAGATTGCTAGACAAGATGTGAGCGATCGCTTTCTCATCCCCGAAAAACTCTATGGTCGCACCGCCGAAGTCCAAACCCTCCTAGATGCCTTTGAACGCACCGCCCAAGGTCAATCGGAACTACTCCTAGTCAAAGGATTTTCAGGAATTGGCAAAACTGCCGTTATCAACGAAGTCCATAAACCCATTGTCCGCCAGCGCGGTTACTTCATCAAAGGGAAATTCAACCAATTCAATCGTAATATTCCCTTTTGGGCCTTTGTCCAAGCCTTTCGCGAACTCATGGGACAACTCTTAGGCGAACCCGATACCCAACTGGCGCAATGGCGGGCCAAGATTTTGCAAGCCCTGGGAGAAAACGCTCAGGTGATGATTGAAGCCATTCCCGATCTCGAACGGATTATTGGCAAACAACCCCCCGTTTTGGAACTCGCGGGAAGTGCAGCGCAAAATCGATTCAATCTCTTATTTCGGAAATTTATCCAAGTTTTCACCACCGCCAACCATCCCCTCGTCCTCTTTTTAGATGATTTGCAGTGGGCAGACTCCGCCTCGTTAAAGCTAATTGGGTTTCTGATGGCGGAATCTCAGCAAGGCTATTTATTAATCTTAGGAGCCTACCGAGATAACGAAGTCTCGCCCACTCACCCGTTAATGCGGATGCTAGCGGATATCCCCAGCTACGATACCATTTCGCTGGCTCCCCTCGATCGCGCTAGTATCAATCAACTGGTGGCCGATACCCTCACCTGTTCGCCCGCCGCCGCCCAACCCCTGACTGAATGGGTGTACCAGAAAACCCAAGGCAACCCTTTTTTTACCACTCAATTTCTCAAAACCTTATACCAAGAGGGTTTTATCACCTTCGATCGCCAAGTGGGTCATTGGCAATGCGACATTACCCCCGTGCGCGAGGCCGCCTTAACCGAAGATGTGGTGGAGTTGATGGCACGACAGTTACAGAAGTTGCCGATTTCCACCCAAACCCTATTGAAATTAGCAGCTTGTGTAGGCGATCCGTTCGACTTAGCCACGCTGACGATGGTTTCGGAGGAATCCGAAGCAGCAGCGGCCGCAGCCCTCTGGGAAGCCTTACAGGAGGGATTAATTTTACCCCAAACCCAGGTTTATAAGTTCTATTTGGGAGCCACAGAGGGGTTGACTCAAGCAGCGATGCAGGCAGTGACGTATCGCTTTTTGCACGATCGCGTTCAGCAAGCGGCTTATTCGCTGATTCCCCAGAGCGATCGCGCGATCGCCCATTACCAGATCGGACAACTCCTGCTAGAACGCCTCTCCCCCGCAGCTAGAGAAGAGCGCATTTTTGAGTTAGTCAATCAGTTAAATGCTGGAATTGACCTAATTGCAGAGCCAGCCAAGCGCTACGAACTCGCTCAACTCAACCTCAGTGCAGCCCGCAAAGCGAGATCCGCCACTGCCTATCAAGCCGCCCGCGACTATGCCGCATCGGGGTTAGTTTTATTGGGCGAAACCTGTTGGCAAACCGATTATGCGATCGCCTTGGAGTTGCATAACTTAGCCGCAGAAGTGGCTTGGCTGTGCGGCGATTTTACCCAAATGGAGCGATGGATTGCAACGGTTATCGAGCAGGCACAAACGCCCCTCGATCGGATGCAAGTGTATCAGGTGCAACTTCAATCGCTCAATGCCCGCAATCAATTTGTGGAGGCGATCGCGATCGGCACGCAGGTGTTGCAAGAGCTTGGCGTCGATTTTCCCCAAACTCCCACCCCAGAAGACGTTCAACTAGCCCGTCAGGAGATTAGCTCTGCGATTGGCGATCGCACCATTGCCAGCTTAGTTGATTTGCCCAAAATGAGCGACCCGCACGCGATCGCCATTATGCAGATTGCCGATAGTATTATGCCTGCCTGCTACATGAGTAGCTCGCCCCTATATCCGTTTGTCGTCATGTTGGAGGTGAAACTTTCCATTCAATTTGGCAATAGCCTATTTTCTCCCGTCGGCTATGTCAGCTACGCCTTTCAATTGCACGTCCTTTGGCAAGAATTAACCCTCGCCCAACAATTTGGACAACTCGCCTATCAACTGGCGCAGGAACCAGAAGCCAAAAATATCCGCGCTGCCACCTTTAATGTCTTTGCAGGCTATATCTATCACTGCACCGCCCACCTGCGGGAAACCTTACCGATTTTTCACGAAGCCTATCAAGCGGCCTTAGAAACAGGGGACTTGCAATTTATTGTTTATGTGGTGCAAGTTTTTTCCTTAAACGCCTTTTGGTCGGGTTTACCCCTCAACGAACTCGAACCGCAAATTCGGGCCTATCACCAGCAGTTAGAAGAACTCAACCGAGACACTCAAGGCAAACACTACCACGTTTACTGGGAAACCGCGCGGCTACTGCTAGGCGAATCTGAGCCAGAAATGGACTTGCGCCAACCCAGTTACGAGGAAACCTTACTCGCCGAGGTGCAAGCCTCTAACGATGGGTTTCGGCTATGTATCTTCTACTTGCACCGTTTTATCTTGCATTTCTGGTTGGGAGAAATCGCCCAAGCGCAACAGAATGCGGCGACAACTCGACAGCATTTAAGCGCCTGCGTGGGTACCGTTGTGGAGCCTGCGTTTTATTTTTACGATTCCCTGGCTATCCTAGCAAGCTTAAGCGATCCAAACCTTGAGGCGTCGCAATGGCAGCAGGTGACAGCCAACCAAACCCAATTACAGCATTGGGCAACCTGCGCCCCCATGAATCATTTGCACAAGTGGCAATTGGTAGAAGCAGAACGGTATCGAGTCTTGGGAGAATACAAAGACGCCATTGAATTGTACGATCTTGCCCTTGAAAATGCTCGGAGCGATCGCTATTTCCAAGAAGCCGCCCTCGCCTACCAACTCGCCGCCCAGTTTTACCTCCAGTGGGGAAAACAAAAAGTTGCTGCCGGTTATCTCCAGGAAGCCTATTATGGTTATGCCCGTTGGGGTGCCAAAGCGAAAATCGCCGAATTAGAACACCGCTATCCTCAATTGCTTCAACCCATTCTCGCGCCAGAACGCACCCCGCAAAACAGCATCTCTAGAGCGCACATTACCAGCAGTTCCAGCGGTTCCAGCGAATCCCTAGACTTAGCCGCAGTCATTAAAGCTTCCCAAGCCATATCCGGAGAACTGCTACCGGAGCAACTGATCGTCACCCTAATGCAGGTGGTGCTAGAGAATGCCGGGGCAGACTGCGGTTGTTTAATCTTACTCAAGGGCGATCGCTTAGTCCGGGTTGCCCATTGCGCGAGCGGTCAAACCTGCCAGCTAGAATCTGTACCCCTAGAAGAGAGTACAAACTTACCCATCTCAATTGTACGCTACGTTTTCCGTACAGCAGAGAGCTTGGCCATCGACGACCTCAAAGCCGAAACCCAATTCGCCGCCGATCCTTACATTATTCAACACCAACCCACCTCAGTCTTATGCTTGCCGCTGATTAAGACTAAACAACCGATAGGCGTCCTCTACCTGGAAAATAATCTTACAGCAGGAGCCTTTACCAGCGATTCCGGTACGGATCGCTTTGCAAATCGCATCCGCGTTTTAAACGTACTGTGCGCTCAAGCTGCCATTTCCTTTGAAAACGCCACGCTATACAATAACCTGCAAGCATCCAACCAATCTTTGCAGCAATCTCTCGAAGCCTTGCAACAAACCCAAACCAAACTGATGCAAGCTACCGAGAAACTTCAGCACGACGCCTTTCACGACGCGCTGACAAACTTGCCCAACCGCGCCCTATTCATCCAGCTTCTCGAACATACCATTCAGTTAAATCAACGCCATCCCGATAACTTCTACGCCGTCTTCTTTATCGACCTCGATCGCTTCAAAATGATCAATGATGGTTTAGGGCATTCCCTAGGGGATGAATTGCTCAAATGCGTGGCTCAACGGCTGCAAGAATGCGTGCGCGCCTCCGATACCCTCGCCCGCTTTGGGGGAGACGAATTTGCCATTCTGCTCGAAGAATTGAAACAAGTCGAAGAAGCCATTGAGGTAGCTAGGCGCATCCACGCTCAATTCACCTTACCCTTTCAGGTGGAAGATTACGAAATCTTCACCGCCGTCAGCATTGGCATTGCTTGGAGTGCCATCCCCTATCAACAAGCCTCCCATGTTTTAAGGGATGCCGATACAGCCATGTATTCCGCCAAATCTCAGGGGAGAAACTGCTACGCTATCTTCAACCCAGTCATGCAAACCCAGGTAACGGCTAGGCTTCAGCTAGAAGGAGACTTGCGCCGCGCCCTTGATGCTCAGGAGTTTTGCCTGCACTATCAACCGATTATTTCCCTATCAACCGGACGTTTGCGGGGGTTTGAAGCCCTCGTGCGTTGGAATCATCCGCAGCGGGGCATGATTTCGCCCATTGAGTTTATTCCCGTCGCAGAAGAAACGGGATTAATTATTCCCCTCGGTGGGTGGGTGCTGCAAGAAGCTTGTCAACAACTCAGCCAGTGGTTGCGCGAGTTTCCTCAGCTTTCTTCTTTGGTGATGAATGTCAATCTTTCGGTGATTCAGCTTAAACAAGTCGAATTGCTAGACCAGTTAGAAACCATTTTGCAAGCCACAGGAATTCCCAGGCATGGCCTAAAGTTAGAAATTACTGAAAGCTGCATTTTAGAAACCTTTACCTCCGAGGCTCAACGCCTGAAGCAGCTTAAGGATTTGGGGATACGCTTATGTATTGATGATTTTGGGATTGGCTATTCTTCTTTAAGTCGCTTGCATGAATTTCCCATTGATACCTTAAAGGTAGACCGCTCTTTTGTCCAACACTTAAGAACCTATCAGGGCGAAACAGTGCGGATGATTATTACCTTGGCGCATAGCTTAGAAATGGATGTGGTAGCCGAAGGTATAGAAACCGATGCAGATTTGCACAGACTCCGGGAATTAGGATGCGAGTTTGGTCAAGGTTACTGGTTTTCGCGCCCCGTGGATAGCCAGAAGGCACGGGAGTGGTTAGAGAGGGCGCTAGATTAGAAGGGATTTTACCGAAAAATGGCTATGGCAACCTATCTGATTACAGGAACAAATCGAGGCATTGGTTACGAATATTGTCGCCAACTGCAAGCGCGGGGAGAGCGAGTTATTGCAGTTTGTCGTACGGCTTCGGAAGATTTGCAGCAACTTGGGGTGCAAGTCGAAGCAGGAATTGATATCACTTCGGATGCTTCGGTTGCAGAGTTGAAGGCACGTTTGGGCGATACACCGATTGATGTATTGATTAATAATGCGGGTATCCTTGAGCGGGTGACGCTGGCAGATTTAGATTTTGATAGCATTCGAGAGCAGTTTGAGGTGAATGCGCTAGGACCTTTACGGGTGACTCATGCCCTCTTACCTCTGCTGAACAATGGCTCTAAGATTGTGCTAATGACGAGTCGCATGGGTTCGATTGAGGATAATACGTCGGGCAGTTCCTACGGCTATCGGATGTCGAAGGTGGCGCTGTCGATGGCAGGAAAATCGCTTTCCATCGATCTCAAATCGCGCGGTATTGCGGTGGCGATCCTGCATCCAGGCTTAGTGCAAACGCGCATGACCGATTTTACAGCAGGTGGCATCACGCCAGAGGAATCGGTAAAGGGGTTATTGCAGCGCATTGATGAGTTAACGCTCTCCAATACAGGCACGTTTTGGCACGCTAACGGGGAAGTTTTGCCTTGGTAGATCGATCGGAGAAAATGGTGAGTTTGAATACATTCAACTAGCGACAAGTTACTGTAAACCCAAAGCATCTCTTGAGGTTGAAAATCCAATGGCGACTCTCCTGATTAAGCATATTCATACTTTGGTGACGATGGATGATGCCCGGCGGGAAATCCAGGATGGTGCTATATTTGTACGCGATCGCACTATCGAACAAGTTGGTCCAACAGCCACCTTACCGGAAACTGCCGATGAAGTGCTAGATTTACAGAACCGCTATGTCGTGCTGCCCGGTTTGGTGAATACCCACCACCACTTCTACCAAACCCTAACGCGAGTCATTCCGGCGGCGCAAAACTGCGATCTGTTCAATTGGTTGCAAACGCTCTATCCAATTTGGGCAAACCTGACTCCAGAAGCCGTATTTATTAGCGCTCAAATGGCGGCGGCGGAGTTAATGCTGTCGGGTTGCACCACAGCGAGCGATCATCTGTATATCTATCCCAACGGTAGCACTCTGGATGATGAAATTCAGGCGATTCAGGCGATTGGGCTGCGGTTTCATGCCAGTCGCGGCAGTATGAGCGTTGGGGAAAGCCAGGGCGGTTTACCACCCGATTCAGTGGTGGAAAAGGAAGCCGATATTTTAAAAGATAGCCAGCGCTTAATTGAGCAATATCATGACAACAGCCGCCATGCGATGTTGCGAATTACCTTAGCGCCCTGTTCCCCCTTTTCAGTTTCCCAGGATTTAATGCGCGAATCTGCTGCCTTAGCGCGATCGCATCCTGGTATTCGGTTGCATACCCATCTGGCGGAGAACAAATCGGATATTGAGTATAGCCTTGCCACGTTTGGCATGACGCCGGGAGATTATGCAGAGTCTGTGGGTTGGGTGGGAAATGATGTCTGGCACGCCCATTGCGTGCAGTTGGACGATCGCGCGATTCAAAATTTTGGTAAAACGGGTACGGGGGTGGCGCATTGCCCTTGTAGTAATATGCGTTTAGCCAGTGGTATGGCTCCCATCCGCAAGATGCTCAATCATCGGGTGCCCGTCGGTTTGGGGGTGGATGGTTCGGCTTCCAACGATACCTCTAATCTATTGAATGAGGCACGCACTGCATTTTTGATGGCGCGGGTGCGAGAACTCGATGCAGAGGCGATGACGGCGCGGGAGGCGTTGGAGTTGGGAACGCGAGGCGGGGCGCAGGTGTTGGGGCGAGATGATATTGGTTATTTAGCGCCGGGAATGTCGGCAGATTTGATTGCGATTAATTTGGATCGCCCTGAATTTGCCGGGGCGCAACACGATCCAGTTGCTGCCCTCATTTTCTGTCAGGTGAATCGGGTTGATTATAGCTTTATTAACGGTCGCAAGGTGGTCGATAAGGGGCGTTTGACAACAATTGAGTTAGAAACCTTGGTAGAAAAACACAATCAACTGGCTCGTCAATTACTGGACTAATTTTAAGGGAGAGGCTCTGATTGCAATACGTTGAAGCGTTAGAATCCTGACAGACATTTTACTCAATTGCGTAGAGGCGATCGCCAAGACTGTCACTGTTAAGGCAGTAGGGGGAGTTGCCCGAAACTGCCACCCTTGCTCAGGAAGCGATCGGGGAGTTGGAAGCGGCTATAGCCGAATTGCAGGGAATTTTGCAAGAATTGGGTGAGGATCTTACTTTGTAGGGAGGCAGAGAAAATTATGCATAGCATCACACTCAAATCCCATATTGGCAGCGATGGTCTTTTGAAGGTTCATTTGCCTGACATGAGGGATACGGATATTGAGGTTGTCATTGTCTACCAAACTAGCCAGCCCAAAGAGGTTAAAGCGGTCGATCTTTCGCAGTTTTACGGCTGTATTCAAGATGACTCATTCTTCAGACACCCTCAACCCGAACAACCGGAGCGTGAACCCCTGGAATGAACTATCTTCTTGATACCAATGTCTGCATCATCTATTTAAAGGGCAGGAACTTGAACTTAAAGCAAAGGCTTGAGGCGACTCCGGTTCAAGAGATTGCGATATGTTCGATCGTCAAGGCAGAACTTTGCTTTGGGGCGATGAAAAGTGCTAATCCAGAACGCAACTTTGCTTTACAACAGAAATTCCTGACACAATTTGTCTCGCTGCCGTTTGACGATCTGGCAGCTACAACCTTTGGGGTGATCCGATCGCAGTTAGAAACTAACGGAACGCCCATCGGAGCTTATGATTTACAGATTGCAGCGATCGCCTTGACCAATAATCTAACGCTGGTGACACATAATACACGAGAGTTTGAGCGGGTTGAGGGGTTGCAGATTGAGGACTGGGAAATTGAGGCGTGAGCGATCGCATCTTTAGATTCATCTCGCATCATCTGCATCCTGGCTGTGTTCCGCCTGCCACTGTACTGCCATCTCCGCAAACTCAGCATCCCCGTCAAACATTCCAATAAACGCTGTCCACGGATTTTCTCTTACACATAGCTTATTGAAGAATTAGTAAAATAGCTCTAAACAGACATCTTAATTACTTGGAGGCGATCGCCATGTCTTTGATCGTTGAAGTCAGCGAGTCAGGTACTTTACAACTCCCTACTGAGATTTTACAGGCAATTCAACCCCATACTCGCTTTGTGGTAGAGATAGAAGGCGATCGCGATCGCACGGCGACGCAATACCGCCTCATTCTGTCTCCCGTTTCCGCAGAACTCCCCTTTTGGGCAACTGCCACGCCTAAAGAAAGGGCGGAACGATTTCACCAATGGGTACAAAGTCAAAAGGATTGCCCTAATCTACCAGACGAAGCGTTACGACGGGAAAATATCTACGACTAATGACAGCTTATCTATTGGATACTAATATTTCAATAAAATTCGCAAATAATACCTCTAAAAAGTCCCAATAAAAGATTATAATGGTTGCAACTCAGAGTGAATAGATGAATTATAGGAATCCTATTTGATTACTGAAAACTCTCCGTACATGTAAAGTTTGGGGAAATCAAAGGTTGTGTTTTGCACAAACCACTCAAATAGCCACTTGAGCCGAGTAAACGACTGGGCTAAGCCGCA
>NZ_MJGC01000042.1 GCF_001746915.1 Desertifilum tharense IPPAS B-1220 | reverse complement strand
TAATCGCAAAATTGGCATCTGCGGTCAAGCGCCTAGCGATTATCCAGAGTTTGCCCAATTCTTAGTCGAACAAGGTATCGATTCTATCAGTCTCAACCCCTAACTCCCAATTCCCAACTCCCTTCTTCCCCCCATCCTCTTCTCCCCTATTCAACGCAAAAAAAAGGGGTGCGCTACTTAACGCACCCTCTCTCATGCAATTTTCAACCTTTGCACCCTAAAATTCATTTCTGATAGTGATTGCTAAACAACTGATGGTGTAGCGCGTCTTCAGTCTATAGCTGCGAGGCGATATAGAACATTCCGAGCAAACCCAGTTGGACAAAAAGAATAGTGAGTATAATCATTGATCCTTCTCCGAGCCTGCTGAGGCTATTTCCGTAAAATTACTGGACTCGATGACTCCTAGCATAGAAGATGTACGGGGGCGATCGCTCTCAATTCAGGATAACTTCATCGAAATTTAAAAGTAAATCGCCAATTGGGCGACTTTTGTGAAGGCAAGATGAAGCTTTTTCTGGCCTCTCCGTTTAATTGCGCTGAGAGAATTTACTTAGCGAGAGAGATAGAATTCCATTTCCGGAGATGAAGAATCTAACACTTTTACAATGGCTCGATTTCTCCCCTGTTGCTTGGCTTCATATAGCGCCCGATCTGCAATGGCAATTAAAATGAGAGGATCGAGCTTGATTTGAGGGATAATACTGGTGACTCCCAAACTCAAGGTTAAATAATCATGGACGGGAGATTGAGCGTGAACAATTTGCAGGCTGCGGACTGCACTTTGCATTCTTTCTGCGACTTTGAGCGCGCCTTGAATCGGCGTGTTGGGTAGAATAATGGTGAATTCTTCTCCCCCATATCGCGCCACTAAATCCGCAGGGCGATTAACTTCTTGTTGAATTGCTTGAGCCACTTGTTGCAAGCAAAAATCCCCTGCCAAGTGACCGTAGGTATCGTTATAAAGCTTAAAATAGTCTAGATCGCATAAGATTAAAGACAAGGGCGATCGCTCTCTGGCTAACCGTCGCCACTCCTGCTTAAAATGCTCGTTAAACGAACGACGATTGGCTACGTTTGTTAACTCATCTAATGTGGCTAAACGATTCAAGTCAGAATTCATTCTTTTCAGAGTTGCTTCTACTTTTTTGAGTTGAATTAAAGACCCCAACTGAGCCGCAACTGCACTGACTAAATTAACAATCCGCTGTTCCGATTTCAGCGACTCTCTTTTAAAGAAAATCAAAATCGCCAAGACTTCATTATCAAAAATAATAGGGACGCCCAAAGCCGTCTTTAAGCCCAAATCTAAAGCCACAGAAGTTCGCCAAACCAAGCGATCGCAAGGATAAGAAATATCTTCAATCCATTCTGCCTGTTTAGAAAGCCAAACTTTTCCGGGCAACCCTTCATTGGGCATAAAATTCAAAGTTTTACGTTCGTTACGAAAGCTTTCCAATTGAGAATCTTTAGCATACCAGCCCGCACAACATTCTAAACTGGTTTGAGTTTTATTCGGAATCCAAGTTTCTCCAAAATCCCAACCAATTACCTGACAAATATGTAAAAGTACAACCTCTAGCGCCGAATAGAAATCAACCGCTTCGCTAATGGCTTGCGTGGCTTTGAGTAACAGATTAATCTCAGATTCCGTCCGTTCTCGCTCCTTAATTTCTTGAGCTAACAAGAGATTTTGTTCGTAAAGCGATTGATTTTTGTGGTGCAGGGCTAAGTGCAAACTCCGAATGGTGAGTTGATGCTTAACGCGAGCTAAAACTTCCGCTGCATGGAAAGGTTTAGTAATATAGTCTACGCCGCCAACCTCAAAAGCTTTCACTTTATCGAAAGCCTCATCTAGCGCGCTAATAAAAATAACTGGAATTGCCGAAGTTTTGGGATTTTTCTTCAGCAACGTGCAAACTTCATAGCCATCTAACTCTGGCATGAGAATATCGAGCAAAATCAAGTCTGGAGGTTCTGCTTCTATGACTTTAAGCGCCAGCTTACCGCTGATAATCTTGCGGACTTGATAGCCTTTGTCTTCCAGAATAGTCGATAAAACCCGTAGATTATTCGGATGATCGTCAACAATCAGAATATCTGCTACAGGGGATGCTTCTTGAGGACTATTCATGGATCAGAGATTGAGTTAAATCGATAATCAGATCGAGACGAAAATTATTGACTAAATCCTTTAGCGCCTTGGCTAAAAACCAATCGCTCTCAGGAATTTGTTCAACAAGCTGTAAAATTTGCTTTTCTCTCGCACAAAGGGTCGCGTGATGGAGATTCGCTATCCACTCTAGGGGCATCGCGCTAAAATCGGATGCCGTCAGTTTTCTGGAAATACCGGATAACTGATAGGACGTAGAATTTTCTTCTTCATAGATATAGCGTACTCCTAAATATTCAGCCATTTTGTCAAATAGCACAGATTCCTGAAACGGTTTATAAACTAAGTCGTCGCACCCCGCAGCAATAATCTCGCAACGTTCCTCCTCAAACGCACTAGCCGTCAGCGCAATAACAATGGTAGACCAACCCTGAGATGCTGCTTTAATCCGTCGAGTGGCCTCATACCCATCCATGACAGGCATTCGGATATCCATCCAGATTAAATGAGGTTTCCAACTCGAAGATAACTCAACCGCCTCTTGACCATTAACGGCCTGTTGCACCTGAAATCCTAGGGGTTGAAGAAGCTGAAGCAATAATAAACGACTCTCATCGTCGTCCTCAACAACTAGAATGCGATAGGGGGGTTGGTTCGGTTCTAATCCAATGACCCGTTGATGCGCTGACCGAGGTTTGCAACGCGCTGAAGCACTTTTGCTTAAATCAATATTAAATCTAAATGTTGTTCCTTGCGCTAGGTGGCTGTCAACTTCAATTTCTCCTCCCATCAGGCGGACAAATTCTCGGCTAATTGGCAAGCCTAAACCCGTTCCTTGCATAGACTGACGGCCGGTGGTTGTTTGGACAAACGGATCGAATAACAAGCCCATTTCGCTAGGGGCAATACCGGGACCTGTGTCTGTAATCTCAAAATGAAGGGTGAGGCGTTCGTCGGGTTGGGGGGTGCAAGATACGCCGAGACGGACGCTGCCTGTGGAGGTAAATTTAATGGCGTTGGCGAGGAGGTTAACTAAAATCTGGCGCAATTTATTTTCGTCGGCTAGAACGTTGGTAGGCAAGTTTGGCGATCGCTCAACGATGAACTGCAAGCCTTTTTCGCTGGCTTTGAGTTGCAGCATCCGTTCAAGGTCGTCTAAAAATAGCGGTAGATGGAAACAATGGGGATTGAGGGTAAGTTGCCCTGATTCAATCTTAGCCATTGAAAGGATATCGTTAATCAGATTCAGCAGGTGTTCGCCGCTGCGGTTGATAATTTTTAGTTGTTCTTGTTGTTCGTTACCCAGGCGGTTGCTACGACTCATCACTTGGCTAAAGCCGAGAATGGCGTTGAGGGGCGTTCGCAGTTCGTGGCTCATGTTGGAGAGGAATTGACTTTTCGCCCGGTTGGCGGACTCTGCGCGTTCTTTGGCTTGGCGCAGTTCGGTTTCGACATTTTTCAGTTCGGTGATGTCGGTGGAGGTGCCAATGATGCCTTGCACGCAATCTTGAGCGTCAATAAAAGGGCTAATGACGGTTTTATACCAACGCATTTCGCCTTGGGCAGTCATGATTTCCTGGGTTAAGATTTGCGGCTGGCGCGTCTCCATGACTTCTTGGTTGGTGGTGAGGTACTGTTCGAGATGAGCGAGGTCAAAGTTGGGGTTAAAGTCATGCTCTCGCTGATTCATCATCCTTTCAGGAACAGTGCCGTGCATTTGGGCGCTGACTTTGTTAGCAATTAGAAAATATCCCTGACGGTCTTTGACGAAGATAGCGCTGGGAACCACATCAATAACCTGTCGCAGAAATTGCTGTTGGGCTTTGACTTCGGCTTCGGCTTTTTTGCGTTCTGTAATATCAATGGCTACGCCTCCGACTAAAAGCTGTCCGGTGGTGGTGGGGATGGGAAATTTATAGACTAAAAATTCACCAGGGCTGCCATCGCGACGAACCCCTTGTTCAATGACTTCTAGGGTTTGTTTGCTGTTGATGACTTGACGAGTGTTTTTGAGATATTCTTGCCTGAGTTCGGCGGGGAAAAAAGAGAGGTCTGTTTTTCCAGGTTGGTAGGAGTTGGGGACGTTAAATTGGCGATAGTAGGCGGGGTTGAGATAAAGAATGCGTCCCTTGTCGTTGGTAATCCAAGCGGCGGTGGGGCTATTATCCATGAAGGCTTGGAAGCGGATTTCGCTTTCTTTGAGGGCGGTTTCGGCTTGTTTGCGATCGCTAATATCTTCAAAGAGGTAGAGTCTGCCAAAATAGCGATCGCTCTCATCGCGAATTTGGGTACTAAAGCGACGGATGGTTCGCCCTTGGGTAAAGGGAATCTCGTCTTCAATTGCGTCGCGGTTCTCTTCGGTTTGCAGCGGTTTGCAAGATTCGGCAAAGGCTGGCACGTCTACGAGTTGGGGAAGGCAGTCGGGGATAATTTCGTTATTTTTGAGTTCGCCGCGCTGCATGGCGGCTTCTAGGTGTTCGATTCCCCAAATTTGGCAAAAACGGTGGTTAAAATAGAGGATTTCATCGCTGCGGTTATCGACGACGTAAAAGGCTAGGGGGGAAGCATCCGCCATCGAACGCAGGAGGGTTTCTTGCCAGCGCAGGTTTTCTTCGGCTTGTTGGCGATCGCAAATGAAGGTGGGGGAACCCACGAGTTTGAAGAGGTCGGGTAATAAGAAAATTAACGCAATTGCTGCGATCGCTTTGAGGATAACGCTGAACCCCGGTAGAGGATGCCCTAGCGTTAAGGCCTCCATGATATGGGTGGTTGCACCTGCTACGATTAAGGCGCTGAACAGTAAGAGTTTCCAATTATAGTCTGGGTGTTTTTGGGTTCGGTAGATTAAGGCGATCGCGATCGCGCAATAGCTAAATGCGATCGACCAATCGCCTAGGATATGCAGTGCAACTAACCCAGGTTGCCATCGATCGCAATGTCCGTCAGAAATCAACGGACTCGCAGTAACAATAGAATTGACAAAGGCTAGCATTCAGGGAAGTTTTCAATACAAACGCTCTTAGTTTCTAGCATTCCCTAACGGCTAGCGGTCTTAAAACTTTGTTAATTAGCTTGGAGAATGTTAACGCTTTCACAACTGGTTTTCTAAGGATTGATAACGCCGTAATAAAGAGCAGCAACAAACAACAGGCTTGCTAGGAAAAGCGTGACAATTGCTTTTAAACCAAATCCATTCATCGCTTGATTGACCCCGCGCTGTATCTTCTCTATCTTTCAGCAGGCAGCCAAACAGCACATCCTACTCAAGAAGCGAATCAGATAAACCTTTGGAGTATTCGCGAATACTCTCCTATCAGTAGCGAACGTCCCTTCACCCTAGGGTGAGGGAATTCGAGAAAGTTCAGGCTAAATTCAACTTGTCCTAACCGCGATCGCTACCGCCTTTTTTAGATCTGTGAAGTACACTCAGTCAGGGCGATCGCGCTGCATCCCATCCAATCAAAAAACGCTGTATCTTAGTTTTGAATTGCAGTAATTTGCCAATGGGCTGATTGGGAAACGGGATTTAAACGGATGAACAACCCCTCTTCTTGCCAACAGGTTTCGGCAATTTCTACACCTTGCCCTTGAATTTGGCTATCGGGTTTTAATCCAATCCAGCGAATGTTAAAAGTTCGCATTTCTGGCATCCCGCGATAGTTCCCCCGAATCGGATCGCAGCTTAAGATCGAACGATAACCTTCATGGCGCTGGCGGAAAAGGCGACGGCTTCCCTCTTGGTGCTGGTAGTCCATGCTTTCCCCATCATCCTCATACAAGTCTAACTCTCCATCTGCACCCGCATAAACCTCTAAAACTAGGGAGTCTGGAGGGGCAGTTCCCACCCGCAGGCTAGACTCGGCGAGGGGAAGAATAGCCCCAGCTTTGACAAAAACCGGAATGCGATCGAGGGGGACATAGAGATTAAGATAGTCAGACTCGGCATAAAATTGACGAGTCCCCCGTTCCCACCAACCGCCCGACGGTAAGTAAACAATGCGATAGCCACCCGGTTCAACGACTGGGGCGACTAAAATGCGATCGCCAAACAGGTATTCTGTACCCAAGAGATAAGCTTCCCGGTCTTCTGGATAGGCGAGATATAGCGGGCGACAAAGGGGAAGTCCCGTTTCGTAAGCCTCCCGACTCAGGTGATACAGATAGGGAACCAACTGCACCCGCAACTGAAGCGCCTTGCGAATGGCATTGAGTACCCAGGTGCCATAATGCCACGGTTCTCGGCGTCCGTGGTCGGAATGGAAGCGGACAATGGGGGAAAAACAGCCAAACTGTACCCACCGTACTAATAATTCTGGGTCAATAACGGGGACGCCCGGAACGTGACCGAAAAAGCTGCCTAAGTCATGGGACCAATAGCTGACGCCGACATTTCCCGCCCGCGTGGTGAAGTCTACTAGAAACTTCAAAACGTCCCAATGGGCGTAGGTATCGGCGGAAAATTGCACCGGATAGCGATGGGAACCGATACCCCCCGTTCGAGATAAAATCAGCGGGCGGCGTTGGGACTGTTGGGCTTGATGCGTCCAGTAAACATGGTTTGTCCATAGCTGAGAGTTAACTCCCGGAAACTGGGCGTTAGACCCATCTATCCACCAGAAATCAATTCCTTCCGCTTCTCGCGGTTGGTGCAATTCCTGCATGAACAGTTGCGCTTCATCGGGTTGGGCGAGGTTAAACAGCAACCAGCCGTCCTCCGATTTTAAGTGGGAGGTATCGCTTTGTTGGTCTTCGGGGTGCCAAGAGTCGAAAAACCAACTGCTGGTAGGGTCTTTGACGGGAAAGGCTTCGCCGCTTTTGACTTTTTGGGGGTCGAGGTTTCGGGCTTTACATAGGGCGAGAAATTGGCTTTCTTCTGGGGAAACGCCATCAACGTGAACGTTCGCCCCAATATGCAAGCCGCTATCATGGGCCCATTGTAAAAATTGCGAGGGTTCGGGGAATAATTCGCGGTTCCAATCCCAACCGCACCAGCCGGAACGGTGCCAATCGACATCGAGTAGGAGAACCTCTAAGGGTAATTCTAGTTCAGTAAAGCGATCGCACAACGCTTGGTATGAGCGATCGCTCATTTGGTCGTACAGGGAAAACCACACCCCAAACGCCCAGCGGGGAAGCATGGGAATTGAACCGCACAACTGCACAAAGTCTTTTAAGCCTTGGGTATAGTCATAACCATAGGCGAAGAAGTACCAGTCTTGGGTGTCGCTTTCTGGTCGCTGGGTTAGCTTTCCCTCTTGAATTAAAGCACTCTGAGAATCGTTGAGGGCGCTGTAGCCGCTGGCGCTGAGGATACCGGGGGGGAAATGCTGCCATTGTTCGAGACAGGTTTGTACGGCGGGCGGTAAGTCGCGACGACGAAAGGAACTGAGATACCACAAGGGCGGGTTCTCAAAGCGGGTGGTTTCCCCTTGTTTGCGAAGCTGTTGATGGGCGGCTTTTAAGGGGGTATACAGCCATTCTTCGGTGTGGGGATAGCTAAGTTCAACGTTAGCGGGGTGAACGCCGGTGGGTTTGAGGTTGCGGTGTACTAAGTCTAAGCTGGCGACGGTTCCGCCTAGGTTCTTGTTGTCGAGGGTGGAAGGCGTCCAATTTCCTGAAAGGTTGCCTGTTTCCCATTCAATTTGCAGATTATCGTTGTTGAAGGGTTCTGCGCTGGGATGATAGATGAGGTGAATGATTTTGGTTTGCAGGTGCAAAGCCCCATCGTCGGTAACGCTAATGCTGGTGAAGGGGATGGGGTGTGGACGGGTGAAGGCGCAAAGGGTTGGAGTGTCTGTAAATTGTTCGGTGGCTGACCATTCTAGGCGAATTAACCCTTCTGTGAGGGCGCTAAATCGGGCTTTACCGCATTGTATGCGATCGCCAATCTGTTGATAGTCCACTGACTCGCACTCCTGAACGTTTCTAGACACACGTTCCTTAGCCTAGCAAACTTAGAACTCCCTATTCTCGTTAAAACTGCACCCTACCTCCTATTGTGCGGGTAGGACGGATACGGTCTTATCCCGTTTTCGGGTTCGCAATACGATGCAACTGCGATCGCAAATTGCAAGTCAGGATTGACTGAGTATTCTAAAGACAATTTCAGTAGTTATACGGTTTTCTAGTTGATAAAAATAGGCTGCAAATTAAAGGTCACAAAATTCTGGCAACCCTTGAATTCATTGTTCTCTAAAGTTAGGTTAGAACAGTAGCGACCTCCCTCTCCTTTCCGGGTTAAAATTACCAACCTATGATAATTACTTGGATTTTACTTCGTCGTCTAATTGCTGGGCTGACGGCAAGTTTGTGGATGGTGCCTAGCGCAACCTTTGCCCAAGGAATTATTCCTGCTGCGGATAGTACGAATACTCAGGTTTTACCTACTGGCAATCAATTTAACATTCAAGGCGGTCAACGGTCGGGAGATGGCGCTAATCTTTTTCATAGTTTTCAACAGTTTAATCTATCGCCTGGACAGATTGCTAATTTTTTAACGACTCCTCAAGTTCAGAATATTTTGGGACGGATTAATGGCGGAGATGCATCGATTATCAATGGCTTAATTCAAGTAACTGGCGGCAATTCCAACCTCTATTTGATGAATCCTGCCGGAATTGTTTTTGGTTCATCTGCTCAATTAAATGTTTCAGGTTCTTTTTTAGCAACAACCGCTAATGCGATTGGCTTTTCCTCTCAGCAATGGTTTCCGATTACGGGCGAGTATAACGCGCAGAATTTGCTAGGAAACCCTAATCAATTTCTATTTTCAGCTTTGCAACCGGGTGCTATTATTAATTTGGGTAATTTACAGGTTGGTTCCGGCGAATCAATTCAACTCTTAGCAGGTAATATCTTAAACTTAGGCACTCTGCAATCTCCCGGCGGAGAAATTACGATTGCATCTGTTCCTGGAGAAAAGCTCATTCGGCTGTCTCAAGCAGGTCATCTTCTCAGCTTAGAGATTCATCCGAGTCATTTACAATCCAATTCTCCTATTTTACCGTTGAGTTTGCCTCAGTTAATTACGGCTGCTGGTGTCGCTCATGCAACGCAATTAAGCACGAATGAATCTGGGCAAATTCGCTTACAGGGTTCTCCAATTGACTTAATAGAAGATGGGAATCAGACTGCGATCGCGCATCGCCTTGATGTCTCTAACTCAAGTGGTGCAAGGGGTGGGGAGATTAATATTTTAGGCGATCGCATCTCTTTAGTCAATGCCCACCTCAACGCCGATGGTGCAGATGGAGGAGGAAATATCCGCATTGGCGGTGACTTTCAAGGGAGAGGCACAATTCCCAACGCTCAAACCACTTTTGTTGATTCCAATTCTCGGATTTCAGCTAACGCTTTAACATCAGGAGAGGGAGGACGCATTATCGTTTGGGCGGATAGAAACACAGCTTTTTCGGGTTTCCTATCTGCAACGGGTTATCAAGGTGGATTTGTCGAAGTTTCTGGCAAGGATAATCTCTGGTTTCGGGGACAAGTTGATGTCAGTGGCAGGGGAGGAAACGCCGGAACTATTCTATTCGATCCAAAAAATATTACAATTGCCGATGGGGGAAGCGATCCGGTTTCAGGAAATAGCCAGTTTACCGATAACTCGACCGCCAGCGTCACCTTTGATGCCGACTTCCTTAATAACTTAACGGGTAATGTTATTCTTGAAGCTCATAACGATATTACGGTTTCTGAACCAATAATTTCGGGTACCCTTTCCAGCTTAGAGTTAAAAGCAGGCCGCAGCTTAAATCTTAATGCCGATATTGACACGTCTGGTGGTAATGGTAATCTAATTTTAAGGGCGAATAATGCTCAAGCTGACTTGAATATTCGCGATTCGGGAGAAGCTACTATTACCCAAGCTTCGGGAACTACCCTAAATGCAGGTAGCGGCAATATTTTAATTGAAATGGGAACCCTCAATTCTCCCGGAAGTATTACCCTAGGCAACTTAGTAACGCAAGGGGGAGATATTCAAGTCTTGGGACAAGGAAATATTAACCTAACTGGAGATATTTTCACCCAAGTTCCTAGCGGTACAGCAGGCGATATTACCATCGCAACTCCTTTCGGCAATATTAGCGCTGCAACCAACCGCGTCATCAATGCAAATTCTGAAGATATCAGCATAGGTCGAGGCGGGAATATTATTCTAGAAGCACCAGGAGATATTACGACGAGTATTGTCTCTGCCTATGGTGCAGAAGCAGGGGGAAATATTCGCCTAACGAGTAGCCAAGGCGCAATTAATACTACTGCTATTACTTCCCCCTTTGAAGCGTTTGCTAACCTCAATACCTTTTCTGCTAATGGTATTGCAGGGGAGATTACCTTAGAGGCGTTTGGCAATATTACCACGCGCCGGATTGCTACAGGGGCAGGCGTTTCAGGTTCCCAAGAGACGCAGGCAGGTAAGATTACGGTAACTAGCCAAACTGGGAATATTGAGATTCTCGCACCCGATAACCCCATTTCGATTTTTGCCCTATCGCCAACGGGGGGAGGGGGAAATGTGACGCTAACCGCTCTTGGAGGTAAAATTCAAACCGGGGATATGCAAGCGGATGGGGCGCTACAGGGGGGGAATATTACCCTAGAAGCTAGGGAAATTCAAACCGGGAGTCTATTTTTAGGCAATACTGAGTTTAGTTTTGCCAATGCTGGCAAAGGTGGCGCAATTCGCTTGCAGGCAACTGGCGATATTAGCGTTGGGGATATCAATACTCAGGGCTTTGAGGCAAGTGGCGCGATCGCGATCTCTACCACCCAAGGTACAATCCAAGCGGGACAACTTCTCAGCGCATCAGGTGGGGGTGAAGGGGGAAATATCCGGCTAACCGGAAGCCGAGGCATCAGCGTGGGAGAGGTGCAAACCACTGGCAGAACCCAAGGCGGCGCTATTGAAATTATCAGCGATCGCGGCACATTAACGCTAGGGGGTGGGGTGAATTCTACCTCTAGTTTAGGGACTGGCGGACCAATCGCCCTCAATGCAGCCCAAGGTAATCTTACAACATCGGGCGATATCCGCTCATCAGGCTTAGAACAAGGGGGAAACATTACCCTTGAGGCGACATTAGGTGCCATTGATACTACGGCGGGAAGCGTTTCCTCGTTTTCAGCCAATGGGGTTGGGGGCGATATCGCGTTAACAGCCCTTACGGAAATTGTTACCCAAAATTTAGATTCCTACGGTTTTACCCAAGGCGGAAACATTACCCTCCAAACCCAGGAAGGCTTTATCGACACAACCGCCGGTTTCTTAAGTTCCTATTCTGAAGGGGGGTTTGCAGGAGAGGTACGGCTGGATGCATTTTTGCAGATAACAACTAACAGTATCCGTTCTGAAGGTAAATTGGGCGGCGGAAATATCCAGCTAACCAGCCAAACGGGGGGAATTGATACCTCGTTGGGGATAATTCGCGCTGAGTCTAGTCAGGGGAATGGGGGAACTATTCGCCTTGAAGCATTGAGAGATGTGCAAACTGGCTTTATCCGCGCCTTTTCTACCGGGGATGCTACAGCACGCGGAGGCGATATTGAGCTTACCAGTCGCCAAGGCGCGATCGCAACCACTACCGGGGACTTATCGGGAGAAGCCACTCTTACAGATAACGCGGATGTGGCTTCTCAAACCGTTGCTTCTCTATTTCGCGAAGAATTTGCCAACTTAGACGCCTATTCTCGCTTAGGCATCGCTGGGAAAGTAACGCTAACTGCCCAAAATGGAATTACCACTAGCCATATTAGTTCCTTTGGTGGCGTCCGGGGGGGAGATGTTTCCTTACAAAGCCAGCAAGGGAATATTCAGACTGGGGTGATTTTCTCCTACGCTCAACAGGGTACCGGGGGAAGAATCTCTTTGTCTACCCAAACCCTGGGGGATATCGACGTGCAACACCTGGCTACCTACTCGGCGGGAAGCCAGGGAAGGGGAGGTAATATTAATCTTAATGCCGTGGGAGAGATTACGCTGAATAATATTGCATCCTACGGTAATGCAGCGAGTGGGGATGTAGCCCTACTTTCTCAGGCGGGGAATATTACCACGGGAACCATTCAAACCCTAGCGCCAAGCGGGGTTAGCGGTAATATCAACTTGCAAACTTTACCCAGCATCCGAGGCGATATCCGTACGGCGAATATTACCTCAGCGGGTGGCTTAGGCGCTGGCGATATCTATATTGTTGCGGCTGATGGTTCGATTATTACGGGCAATATTACCACCGATGGAGGGGCGGGGCGCGGCGGGCGCGTTGTCGTCGATGCTGGGGGTAGCGTGAATACGGGAAATATTACCTCAACTGGGGCGCAAGGGGGTAGCGATATTACTGTTAGTAGCGGTACTGGAGAAATTAATACAGGGGTGATTGCGACGCCAGGGGGAGAAATTACAATCAATACTGGCGCAACTCCCCTCCCGCCGCTACCAGAACCCATTCCTCCGCCAAGCGTACCGATACTGCCTGTACCCGACTCTCAACCCCTGCCTAACCGTCCCCCAATTTTACCTGAACTGAGGGACGCTCAATTAGATCGCACCTTCATTCGCAATAGTCTAGCGCCTGCTGAACAGGCGGATCGCGTCTCGACCCTGAGAACTCGATTAGACTTGGATATTGATGGGAGAAGCTTGAATGCGCCGCTAACCTCTATTGTTTCCCTGGAAGCGATCGCAGAATTGGACAATGCACGAAGCACGGAGTTTGTCAACTATTTTGGGGAAGAAGTCGGGAACTCCAGTTTAACCACAGCCAGCGCCAGAGAAGCCCTCAAAGCGATCGCGCAAACAACCGGAACGCAATCCGCCGTCGTCTATATTACCCTAACCGATAGCCAGATTGAACTGGTCGTTTTCACTGCGAACGGTTCCCCCATTCGTCGCGTCGTTCCCGGCGTTTCTCGCCAACAGGTGTTAGCCACAGCTAAACAATTTTATGACGAAATCACCAATCCCCGCCGTCGCGAATTTACCGCCTATCTAGAAGTCGGGCAACAACTGTACAATTGGCTGATTGCTCCGCTCGAAACCGATCTGCAAGCCGAGTCCATCGATACCCTACTGTTTAGTTTAGATGCCGGATTGCGAAGTTTGCCCATCGCCGCCTTGCATGATGGCCAGCAATTCCTGATTGAAAAATATAGCCTTTCTGCAATCCCCAGCATCAGCTTAATGGATGCGCGCTATCGTTCCCTCAAAGATGCCAAAGTTCTAGCAATGGGGGCTTCAGAATTTGTCTCCCTTCCCCCCTTACTTTCCGTTCCCGTGGAACTTTCCGTCATTTCCGAACGGCTGTGGCAGGGTGAGGCGTTTCTAAATACCGAGTTTACCCAAACCAATCTGCGATCGCAACGTCAAAATTACCCCTACCCCATCATCCACCTCGCCACCCACGCCGACTTTAAACCCGGTGCCTTAAGCAACTCCTACATTCAACTGTGGGGAAACGATAAACTCACTCTAGACCAACTGCGCCAACTGGGTTGGCATAACCCCGCCGTTGAACTGTTAGTTCTCTCCGCCTGTCGTACCGCCTTTGGAGACGAACAAGCCGAACTCGGTTTTGCTGGGTTAGCCATTCAAGCCGGAGTCAAAACCGCCTTAGCCAGCCTTTGGTATGTCTCTGACGAAGGTACGCTAGCCCTAATGAGCGAATTTTACCAATATCTCAGCCAAGCCCCCATCAAAGCTGAAGCCCTGCGCCAAGCTCAGTTAGCCATGCTGCGCGGTCATGTCAGTATTGAAGATGGACAGTTGCGCGGTTCGGGAACGCGGGGAGAAATTCTCCTTCCCCCAGAATTGGCAACCCTGGATAATCAACAATTAAGCCACCCTTACTACTGGTCAGGGTTTACGATGATTGGAAGTCCCTGGTAGAAACCCTCACTCAGAATAAGATATGCTGTTCAATCCTTAGAAAGCGATAGGATATCGAATCAGTGTAATCAGGAGAGTTGAGCATCATGTGGGTTGCAACCTTCACTTGGGCCCTACTGTTGGGGTATGGTTTCTTTATCTATCGGGTTGTGCAAGTTACCACACCCAACCAAGTTTCAGCCTCAGAATTTTTTCAAGGCGAATCTGCCCAAGGGAAACCCCCAGGGTTATGGTTATTAGCAGCCAGTGCTGCGATTACTTGGGTGTTTGCTAAATCGATTGATAATGCGGCAAGTCTAGGAGGTTCTTTAGGAATTGCTGGGGGTGTAGGGTATACCCTGTATTATCTCAGCTTTGGCACGGCGGCGATCGCGCTTTACTTCCTGAGAGTACGCGGCGGCTATCATTCGGTATCAGAATTTTTAGTCAGCAAGTATGGCGGATTCTGTGCCAAGCTGTTTCTAGTGGCGATCGCCATTCGCCTGATTAACGAAGTTTGGTCTAATACTAAGGTATTCTCCCTTTATTTTGGCGCTGAAGGCAGTCCTAGCTATTGGATAGCCGCGAGTCTGGTGACAGCCTTTACCGTTTACTACAGCCTTCTGGGGGGACTCCGCAGCAGCTTACTCACCGATGGCGCGCAAATGATACTCGCTGCTGTTTTATTAGTCGTCATTCTGATTGCATTAGGTCCCGGTTTAGTCACCCAAGGTTTACCCGTTGTCGATACTGATACCCACCTGGCTGGCTTAACCTTTTGCGGGTTAGCGTTAGTGCAAGTCCTCAGCTATCCCTTCCACGATCCAGTTTTAACCGATCGCGCTTTCATTACTTCCCCTAAAATTATGGTGCGCGGGTTTATCCTCGCCGGCCTAATTAGCGGTGGATTTATCCTCTTATTTAGCATTGTTGGACTGTATGCTTTACGGTTTGGGATTGAAGGTTCTCCCGCCTTAAGCGTACCTGCTTTTGTCGGACTGCCAATGCTACTGGTGTTTAATGCCATTATGCTCACCAGTGCAGGGTCTACCTTAGATTCCACCTTCTCCAGCGTAGCGAAACTCGCAGCTAGAGATTGGTCAAATCATCGCGGTCAACCCACCGCCAATCAAGCCTATATTGGACGATGGGCAATGATCGCCGTCGCGATTTTAGGCAATGTTCCCTTACTCAGTATCTACCTAGGCGATCGCATTGGCCCAGCCATTATCCTAGCAACCACCGTTAGCGGCACAATGGTGATGGGATTAGCCCCCATTTTCCTCCTCGCCTTCATCCCTACCGCCAGACAACTCAGCTTCTTATTAGCCTTTTGTCCCGGTTTAATCTTCGGAGTTCTCAGAGTCCTAGAAAATGCCTTCAATATGCGTATCTTTCCCCTCTGGATTGATGTAGGTGCCGGAAGATATGCTGAAGACTTAGGCTTAAATCTCTACGGCTTAGGCTTGTGTACCCTTGGTTATCTGTTAGGTTCTTTCTTTAGTGCTGAGTAGGGAAAAGAGTGCTGAGTGTAAAGTGCTGAGTGCTGAGTAGGGAAAAGAGTGCTGAGTGTAAAGTGCTGAGTGCTGAGTGGGGAAAAGAGTGCTGAGTGTAAAGTGCTGTTGCTTTAGCTTCCGCGTAGCGGTGTGCTGAGTGGGGAAAAGAGTGCAAAGTTCCGAGTTCCGAGTGGGGAAGAGAGTGCTGAGTTAACAGTTATCAAGTCTTCCTATTTTTTCTTCCCCCCAACTCCCAATTCCCTTCTTCCCCCAACCCCCAACTCCCAACTCCCAATTCCCTTCTTCCCCCAACCCCCAACTCCTAACTCCCAACTCCCTTCTTCCCCCCATCTTCTGAGGGCGAATCTATGTTAAATCTAAGATCGATTCTTGCGTGGTGAAAAAAAGAGCGTGAAAGCACAGGTTTTTAGAGGCGTTAATCAACTGAGTTACGAAGAACTTCCGATTCCAGAATTGGCTGATGATGAAGTCTTAGTACAAGTGCGTGTCGTGGGCTTGTGCCAATCTGATATTAAGAAGATTCGCTATCCCCTATACGAACCCCCGCGCATTTTTGGTCATGAGACGGCTGGTGTGATTTCCGCTGTGGGAAAAGCGGTGCAAAACTGGCAAGTGGGACAGCGGGTGGTGGTGATGCACCATATTCCCTGTATGCATTGCGAGTATTGTCTCAATGACAATTTTTCCATGTGCGAGACGTACAAAAATATCACGACGACTGCTGGCTTTGCGCCGAGTGGCGGCGGGTTTGCGGAATATGTGAAGGTTCCTGGGCATATTGTCCGTCAGGGTGGCTTAATTCCGATTCCCGATGGGGTGAGTTTTGAACAAGCCAGTTTTGTAGAACCCACCAATTGCTGCTTAAAGGCGGTGAAGAAGGCGCAAATTGGGCCGGGACAAACGGTGCTGGTGACGGGGGCCGGGCCGATTGGGCTAATGTTTATTATGTTAGTGCGCTATTTTGGGGGAAGAGCGATCGCCACGGACTTACTCCCCTCTCGGATTGAAAAGGCGCTTTCTGTGGGGGCGGAGGCGGCGTTTGATGCGCGCGATCGCGATTTGCCCGCTAAAATTCAAGCATTAACCCAAGGTTTAGGGGTGGATACAACGCTGTTGGCGGTGCCTAGCGATAAGGCGTTTTTCCAAGCGTTGGACTGCACGCGCAAGGGCGGTAAAATTCTGTTTTTTGCCGAGTTCCCGGATGAGGTGGAAATTCCGATTAATCCGAATATTCTCTATCGCCGCGAAATCGATTTGATGGGGAGTTACAGTTCTTCCTATCGCCTGCAAGCCCTCTCGGCTGATATTGTGTTTAACAAGCGGATTGATGTAGAGGCGCTGATTAGCGATCGCTATCCCCTCGGTCAACTGGCTGACGCGGTGGAAAAAGCCTGCGCCCCGACTGCTGAAACTTACAAGATTCTCATCTATCCTTCCTAATGCAATTGCTTAAGTCCGCACCTGGGTAGGGATGCGGACTTGCAACGGTTCTAACAATAGCGAGACACATCTTCGCCACAATCATCGGCTAGATAAGATAAGGCGCGGAAGCGCAAGCCGACAAGCTGGTCGTAAAGCGGGTTGAGTTTGCACATTGCCGGAATATGCACCACTTTATGTCCAAACAGCTTCACATCTCGCTCAAAAGGACATTGGGGCGGAATTAATTTACACAAAAACCGGGCAACGCGCGGATCTCGCACGTCTAAACCATCTAGCCATTCGCGGGCGGGGTGCAACAAGTCTGCGGCAGATTGAGATTGACGGGGGTGCAACCCCGTGTCAGTCTCGGCTAAATGCCCGTCATAGGTGGAACGTAAGGCATTGAGAATTTCTGGATCGAAGCCTAATGCCTGACTAAACTGCTGAAGCAGTTCGTGTTCGCTAGGAGAGTAAACTCCATCGGCGACAGCAACCATTACTGCTGTTCTTAAAAAGTTCTCTGCTGCAACTCGATCCTCGCTAAGGGCAGCCGCGAGTTGTTCTGGGGTAATGGTTTCGACTTCATCGAGGTTGACAGAAGGGGCGAGTTCATCTTGCGTAATGCTAGCAATCAGTTCCCGTTCTTCTTCGTCGAAATGTCCATCCGCCCACGCTAGGGTTAACAAACCGCGCAGCCAAATGGCAATTTGCTCGCTGGTATAGGGAGAGTTGATAACACCTGTCATGTTTTTAGCTCGTGACTCCTTTAATCGATACGATACTAGCAATCTCGATTCCTAGAAAGATGATTCTTTAAGGGGAGTTTTCCACCTCTAGGAATACGCGGTACTGACGGGCGATGTTATAAAACAGACGATACTGTTCGGCAAATCGATCGTTGGGCGATCGCGCCTGCCAGATATATTGAATCGCCCCTTGGCGCAGGGTTAATGTTAAGGTGCTGATTTCTCGACCGATTTCGGTCTGGAGTTCGCCTTGCAGCCCTTGATCGGTTGTAAAGTTAAGCTTCAGAGGGTCTTTGGGCTGTTTGGGGAGGATTTGTCTTGCCCATCCCCGAATTTCGGTTTCTGGGGAATCTGGGTCTTGAAAGGCTTGTCCGTCAAAGTTATCCGGCGGCGGGATGGGTTGCCAACGGCTGGGATAGGCGAATTCAAATCCATAACGGGTGTTGCGATACTGGCTGAGACGTTCGGGCTGTACTGCCGCACAACTGGTCAGCAGTAGGGCGAGAAACCAACCAATTGCTATCAATGCGGGGCGGTATCGCAATTTAATCACGCTCAGGATTAAGAATGCCATTAATCCACCATTCACTGGCTTTGAGCGATCGCCCCGATCTTCAGATGTAACGAAATATTACAATAATGCTGTCATGGCAGCATACCATCTTGACAGCCCCCAAAAGACCCGATACTCTGATAAAGCATACCCGGGTAGGACGACTGAGAGTTATATGCAGGAAAAGCAAAAAGTTACTCTATACCTTCCACCAGAACTCCATCGTCGGTTAAAGATCCAGGCGGCAGTCGATTCACAAGCAATGTCGGCGATCGTCGAAAGAGCAATCCTTCTCTACCTAGAGCACCCAGAAATTCTGGAGCAAGTAGAGAATGCCCACGGACAAACATATCAAGTCCATGCTTGTCCCGAATGCTCTAGTTCAGTGGTCATCCGAGATGGCGAACTGATTTCTCTTAAAGGTCAGCCAAGCGTATTGGCAGATGAAGAGCTTCCAGTGAAGCGGGTGCAATCTGACAGCACCAGCCATCAGGGAGAGGAAGAGTTAGTTCCGTGTTAGTCAACGCTTCCTAGCCAACAGAAGAATGAATTGATTTCCTCTTCTAGTGGTGAAGGGAGCGCCCAGAGATTTATGTCTGCACCGTTTCTAGTAGGTCGATGGTTATGCGAGAAGAGCTAAGTATCTTAATCCAAGCTCAATACCCTCTAATCTACCTCGTGACCTCAGAGGAAGAACGGGCTGAGCAGGCAATTGCAGCAATCGCACACGGTAAACCCCAAAGACGGGTATTTGTCTGGACTGTAACCCACGGCGTTGTTGAATACGGTCAACCGCGCAATGTCACCCAGCATAATACAGTCTCTCCCCAAGCTGCGATTGAGTGGGCGATTCGACAACCGGTAAAGGATGCAGGAATCTTCGTCTTCAAGGATTTACATCCCTTTATCGATTCCCCAGAGGTGACGCGATGGCTCAGAGATGCGATCGCCAGCTTCAAAGGAACGCAGAAGACCATCATTTTAATGTCGCCCGTTCAGCAAATTCCGATTGAGTTAGAGAAAGAAGTCATCGTTCTCGACTTCCCCCTCCCGGACATTGCAGCCCTCAATCAAGTCTTATCGCAGCATCTCGGTAGCCGTCGCTTGAGTACCGAAGCCCGGGAAAAGCTTCTCAAAGCTGCCCTAGGGCTAACCAAAGATGAAGCCGAGAAGGTTTATCGCAAAGCTCAAGTCACCGCAGGTCGCTTGACTGAATCAGAAGTGGAAATCGTCCTATCCGAGAAAAAACAACTGATTCGTCGCAACGGCATTCTTGAGTTTATCGAAGAAGATGAAACCATCAACTCCGTGGGCGGTCTTGAAGAGCTGAAGCGGTGGTTAAAGCAGCGCTCCAATGCATTTACAGAAAGAGCCAGAGAATACGGTCTCCCGCAGCCTAAAGGCATGTTAATTCTAGGGGTACCGGGTTGTGGTAAATCGCTAATTGCCAAAACCACCTCTCGCCTGTGGGGTCTGCCGCTCCTTCGCTTGGATATGGGTCGAGTCTATGATGGCTCAATGGTCGGTCGTTCTGAAGCGAACCTCCGCAACGCCCTAAAAACAGCCGAGTCCATTTCCCCGACCATTCTCTTTATCGATGAATTAGATAAAGCGTTTGCTGGGAGTACGGGTTCAGCCGACTCCGATGGTGGCACCTCTAGCCGGATCTTCGGTTCATTCCTCACCTGGCTGCAAGAGAAGACATCACCCGTGTTCGTCATGGCAACTGCAAACCGCGTCGAACGCCTACCCGGTGAATTCCTCCGTAAAGGACGGTTTGATGAGATCTTCTTTGTCGATTTGCCGACCGAAGAAGAACGCCAGGAAATTTTCAAAATTCACTTAGCCAAACGCCGTCGCGAAATTGCTCGATTTGATATCGAACAGTTAGCCAAGATTTGCGATGGATTCTCAGGCGCAGAAATTGAGCAGGCGCTAGTTGCCGCGATGTACGAAGCATTCGCTCAAGACCGCGAATTTACACAACTCGATATTATCGCTGCAATTAAAGCAACCTTGCCCCTGTCTAGAACGATGAGCGAACAAGTTACCGCCCTCAGAGATTGGGCGAGACAGCGAGCAAGACCTGCGGCCTCTTCAGTTGCTGAATATCAGCGATTGGAGTTCTAAAAAGCTTTCCTTCCTGCTTCCCACAGGAAGGCAAAGGCTAGCCTCGTGCTAGCAGTCGAAATAAACGCCGGGGTGACTAACCCAAGCTGACCCGGTGTATTCCCAAAAACCAAGTTGTCGTTTCTCTTTAATTTCTACTGGAGGAAATCCCAATGTCTCACTTTAGCACTCTGCGGACCAAAATCACTGATGCTGAAATCCTGAAAGCTTCTTTGCGCGATCTGGGCATCACCGTGAAAACGGAAGCAGATGTTCGCGGTTACAACGGCCAACGCGTTCGTTCTGATATCGTTGCTGTTCTCGAAGGCGAATATGACCTCGGTTGGTCTCGCAATGCTGATGGTTCCTTTGACCTGATTGCTGACCTGTGGGGTGTTGCTAAGAAGCACAATCAAACCGAACTGATCAACTCCATTAATCAGAAGTATGCAGTGAATAAGACCTTGGCTGAAGTCAAGCGTCCTGGTTTGCAAAACGCTAACGTCAAACTCGTTTTACAAAAGTAGTTTCTATAGCGCGTTCCCAAGCTGGCGGGTTAACCTGATTCAGGTTAGCCCGTTTTTCTGTTACATTCTAGGGATGAACATTCTTGCTTGCGATCGCCAAATTCAATCGGTACTCCGCCAATGCGGTCAACAGATTCAGTCGCTAGTCTTGCAGCAATTTGCGATTGAGCAAAAAGGACCCGGAGACTACGTGACCGACATTGACCGCTTGCTCGATCGGCAGCTAGCGGCAGCGTTTCAGGAGATGTTTCCCCACGATGGGGCGATTACAGAAGAAAATGCGCGATCGCGAAAGCTCTTCCACGAAAGCTATTCGCGTTTGTGGCTGATCGACCCCTTAGATGGGACAGAAGATTTTATTCAAGGCGAACAAAGCTATGCAGTGATGGTTGGCCTGTTGCAGGATGCTCAACCGAGTGCGGGTTGGATATATGCACCGGCAACGGATACCCTCTATGCGGGCGGGCCGGGGTGGGGGGTGTGGCAGGTTCAAGGAGAGAATGCCAGACAACCGATCGCGGCGGTTCCTCCCATCGGTTCCCCGTTCGCCGCTTCAATGCTTTTGGGGGATAAAGACCAGGCGAATTTTGGAGAGGCGATCGCCCAAATCCTACCAGAGTTAAAATTTTACTCGCTGGGCAGCTTTGGTCTCAAGGTGATGGAAGTGGTTTGCGGTCGGGCGGGTTTGTATGTGTATCTCAATGGTCGCGTTAAACTCTGGGATACGGTGGGGCCGGTGGCGATCGCCAAAGCGGCGGGTTTGGTGTGTTGCGACTTAGAAGGAAATCCCTTAAGCTTCCACCCCGATGCGATTCACCCGGATACCTTGGCGCATTATCAACCGATTATTATTGGTTGGCCGGAGTATGTAGAAGCCCTCCGACCAAAATTGCAAAGCGCGATCGCCTCTGTTAATTGAGTAACCCCAGCACTGGATCGGGCATAAAGTCTACTCTGGCATCAAGACCTCTGGCTTTTAATGAAAAGGACATGCTTTCAGCTTCGTTACGATTTTGATACCCTCCCGCATACACGTAGCTGCCTCTGCGATCGGCAAAAACCCTAGCCCCTTGGAAGACTTCGCGCACTCGCAGCAAGCGATCGGTACTGCGTCCGGGAACCACAACTACATAGCGTTGGGGGCCTCTAGCCGGTCGTTCGGCAACATTGATGCCTCTTAGATCGGCGATCAGATCCGGTCGAGCAACCCCATTAGCAGGTTGAAACCCAAAGGCAAGCTGATATTGGCGAACTGCTTCTTCTGTGCGAGCGCCAAAAATACTATCTGCAACCCCTGGATCGAAACGAGGATTGGCAAAACGGCGACTCGCCTCTTGCAAGCGCGTTTGCAGATCGAAAACTTCTGGGCCTGTATCGCCTCGTTGTAGCGTTCTGAATGTAGTAGTCGTTTGAGGACGTGATGCAGTAGGGGGTACAGTTCTTCTTTCTAAAGCTTGCTGAGTGGAGAGATCGTAAATACCGCTTTGGAATAAACCAAAAGTCCGCTGAAAATCGAATAAGGCAGCTTGGGTATTGGGACCAAAAATCCCATCAATGTCACCTGGATTAAACCCCGCATTTCTCAACAAGGTTTGTAGGCGAGTGACTTCCGGCCCGCGATCGCCAAACCGAAGTTCATTACCAAAGTTGCCCGTAACACCTGGGGGTGGAGGGGGAGCAATCGGTTGAGGAGTTGGACTAATCCTAACGCGATCGAACGCCGTGAGTTGAGGACATCTGTCAAAGAGAAATGCTGCTGTTTCCGGATCGACAATATCATTTACCGGAAAGAGATCGCGGTTGGCAAACTTAAAATTGCGGACTGCATCGCGCGTGGATGCCTCAAACCGTCCTGTAACCGGGCCGCCAAAATAGCCCAACTCCAGCAAACAAAGCTGAACTAGCTCAACATCTGTCCCGCTTTGACCAAATTGCAGCGTCCGATAAATCACTTGGGCAAAGGCGGGGCGATAGACCTCACCGATCGCGATCGCGCTCAAAACCGACAGCAGCCATAGGGCAATTTTATGAGAAAACTGTTTCCAGTTCAATTGAACCGTACTGACTGACGGATCTTCGTAAGCCAGAGCCGAGTACGTATACGCTAAAAAGTCCATAATCTCTTAAAAAAATAGCGGTTTGCCCGGTCAATTCCTCAATTATGCGACCTCAGCCGAGCTTTTGTCGCTATTTTAGAACCTCGCCTCTCAGTTATTCTACGGAGAGATCCAGCTTTAAAAGCGTCCATTGCGAATTTCGCTTTCGCTGACGAGATAGCGCTGTGTGGCGGCTTCAACGGCGGCTTGAGTCATTGGACCATCAATGCCATCTAGCGAACCGGCATATAAGCCGCGAGCTTGCAATCGTTCTTGGAGTTGTAGGACGCTGAACTCGTCGTAAAAGTTCCGACCCGCACTATAACTAGCGGCGCTGGCAGAGGAACTATAATTCATCAAGGCAGATTGGGTCGCCGGGCCTGCAATGCCATCCGCATTAATCCCCTTGGCTTGCTGAAAGTCCACGAGTGCGGCTTCTGTGAGGCTGCCAAAATAGCCCGTAATTGGCCCATCATAAAATCCCGCCGCCGTTAAGGCTTGCTGCAAGTGCGTCACCGCCTCGCCGCTTTCACCGTGGCGCAAGATGCTGCGACTTGTAGAGGTTGCAGGCGTTGAGGTAGAGGGGGTACTTTGCGAGAGCAGGAGGCTGCGGGTTTGCGGGCCAATAATGCCATCTGCGCTGAGTCCAGAGGCTTGTTGAAAGTAGATGACGGCTTCTTCGGTAGCCGCGTCAAAGTAACCGCTGGTTTCCCCGTGGTAAAACCCGGCTTGACGCAAAGCATTTTGTAACGTTCCGACTTCCGGAGCGCGATCGCCTAAGCGTAACATTCGGCTAGAACTAGGAACCTCACTAACTCGGCGCGATGGAGCAGTTGAGGGGGTTTCGATCGCTTGTGGCGTTTCAGTTGAGCCGGTAAAGGGTCGAGTGTCGAAGGTTGAACTTTGAGCGGGTGGGGTGGAAGGTCTGCTGTCAAAGGTTGGGGTGGGAGTGGGCGTTTGGGGGGTAAAGGATGGGGAATCGAAATTTTGGGTTTGCGGAGTGGGAGTTCGGGTGGTAAAGGATGGAGAGTCGAAATTTTGGGTTTGGGGAGTCGGTGAGGATGTGGCGGTTGGCGCTGTGAAGGAACTGGTATCAAAAACTGAGGATGAAGGGGAGGCTTGAGGCGAACGTTGCGCCGTACTGTTGCTGGCTAAAGCGGATTGGGTTTGCGAACCCACGACACCATCAGCAGTTAAACCGCGATCGCGCTGAAACCGTTGAGCCGCTTCTTGGGTGGCTTCGCCAAAATACCCAGTCGGACAAGGCTCAAAATAACCCAACGCCTGCAACTTTTCTTGTAATGCCATCACCTCCGGGCCAGACATCCCTCGCTGGAGAGAATTTGCATAACTAGCACTACTACTCAATCCTACAAAAACGCTAGCAACGAGTAACTGAAGGGCAAAAGTAGAGCTACTCCTCAAGCAAGGCAAGGCTTTCAGGTTTAACTCCGGTTCAGGTGCTTCGTAATTGAGGGCTACATATAAGTAGGCTAATGATTCCATCGCTTCTTACCCAGTTGTCAAGATCTCGATTCGAGTCCTATGGACTTTGGCTGTTATTTTAGGCGACTTGTTGGATAATTTCCTCTATTTTTAGAGGAGTTTTCATAAAAGAGGCTGGTCGCTCTCCCAATTTTAGGAAATACCAGCCCCCATTCGTTTAACTTCAACATTGAAATCTAATTCAACAGTCGATCGACCATTAAGGAAATGACAATCGCAAACCCGGTAATAATAAAGGCTAACAACGGATGTTGTCCTTGACTGATGGCAAAAGAGGTGACAATGCCAGCACCTAAGCCAGCCGTTACCACTGATTCTAAGAGATTTTTGCGAGAACGATTACCGTACATAAGGGCAATCAATGACCATATTATTGCTCAAACCTCATCAGCTTACACTGGGGGCTTCTTGCTGCCATCGTTCAAAGCAAATATTGCAACTAAGGTTTAAACTTGGCTAACTTTCTTAATATCCAAGCGTCCAAGTTCTAAGTTTAGTTAATTCTTTCCAGGTTGCCCGCTTTCACCCAACCTTCTTGTTCGCTGCCGTTCAGACGGATTTTTTGCCAAGCTTTATCGCCACTTTCTTGGAGAACAATGACGCGCTCGTTATAGCCCACGCCCCCGACGCGGTTGGCATCAGGCCCTGAAGCCTCGCGTAAGATTAAGCCATCGGGCCAAATGACCCGCGCTTCAAAGGCTCCATCGGGTAAAGGTTTGGGAGCCGGAGCAGCCGCCGGAGCAGGTTGAGCGGCAGAAGAGGCGGGTGCGCTTTGACCTGCAACTGCGCTCTGAAGGGCAGCCGGCCGATCGTTGGCGAAAACAGGTCTGGGCGGGGGTGCAGTCATCTTGGTGATGAAATAGCGAGCGGCGGCGACGCTGCCCGCGAGCAGTAACGCTAAGGCGAAGAACACGCCGAGGATAAACTTTAAGATTGCAGATAGCATTTTGAGAATTCAACCTCCCTAGAATTGCCGTCCAATTGAGGTTTTCAGGCTAGTTTGTCGCGAAGCTAAACGGGCTTTCCCGGCGGCAGCCCAATCTTGTAAAAAGCGGATTTGATCTTGGGCAGTCCGGGCTAGGGGAACCATTTGGCTCGCCGCTTCGAGGATATCATCGGTGGTAAAGTCGCGATTTTGGCTAAACCCGATGTGCATGGCTTCGATAATGGTTTGTTCGATTTCTGCCCCAGAAAAATCGGGAGTTTCGTAAGCCAATCGTTCGATATCGTAATTTTTCAGATTGTGCGATCGCAATCGGGACAAATGCACTGAAAAGATCGCGTGGCGTTCTTCTTGACTGGGTAAGCCGACAAAAAAGATTTCATCAAAGCGCCCTTTGCGGAGCATTTCCGGCGGTAAGGCTTGGATATCGTTGGCGGTGGCGACGACAAAAACGGGGGAGGTTTTTTCAGCCAGCCAGGTGATAAAGGTGCCAAATACGCGGTTAGCGGTACCTGCATCGCCTTTGCTGCCCACGCCAGAAAAGGCTTTATCAATTTCATCAATCCAGAGAACGCAGGGCGCGAGGGCTTCAGCAAGTTGAATCATCTGTCGGGTGCGAGATTCTGATTCTCCGACTAAACCGCCAAATAATCGACCGACATCTAAACGCAATAGGGGAAGGTGCCAGTGATGGGCGATCGCTTTTGCGGTTAAAGATTTACCTGTTCCTTGAATCCCGACTAACAATAAACCGCGAGGATGGGGCAAGCCGTAGGCTCTAGCTTTTTCAGAAAAGGCCCCGCCGCGCCGCAATAACCAATCTTTGAGGTTTTCTAACCCACCGATATCAGAAATTTCCGCTTGGGTGGGATAAAAGTCGAGAATTTGAGTCTGGCGAATGGTTTGACGCTTTTCTTCGAGGATCAGCTCCACATCTTCGGGGCGGACTTCCCCGTGGGTGGCGATCGCTTTGGCTAAAACCCGCCGAATGCGGTCAATCGAAAGACCCTGGCAGGAACGGACAATTTCATCTAAGCTTTTTTCATCTAGAGCTTTGCCCACAGCTCCTAACAGGCGGCTAATTTCCAGGCGAATTTCTTCGGCGGCGGGTAAGGGAAATTCTAAGACGCTAATCAGTTCGCTTAAATCTGAGGGAATTTCTAGTTGTGCCGAAAGAATCACTAAATTTTTGGGTTGAGATTTGAGACGGCGCGATAAGTTACGCAGTTTTCGGGCAATGGAAATATCGTCTAAGAAGCGGTGAAAGTCGCGCAGGATGAAAATGGCGGGGGCATCAACGGGCAACTTTTCGACAAATTCTAGCGCCTGTAGGGGGTTGCGCCGCCCAAATCCCGTATCGTTGGGGTTGCCTTGATAGCCGTCCACAAAGTCCCAAATATAGATGCCGCGATTTCCTAAGCGGCTGGCGGATTGCGCGATCGCCCCTTCGACCCGTTCTTCTTCCGCTGTGGGAATATAGATAACGGGGTAGCGCGATCGCACTAGCAGTTCAAACTCCTGTTGAAAGCTCATGAATATTTCAAGACTAGGGCAATTGATTTTTTAAGGCTTCGAGACTCGCCCAACGTCGATCCACGGGTTTTGTGATTTCGGCAGGTCGATCCTCAGACGGGGCGATACCGGGGCAAGCGCCATCGCACAATTGGCGATGGGGTAATTCTAAACACAGTTGTTCGTACAGCCAAGTGGCGGGATCGAAATAGCCTTGGGGGGGCAAGGTTTCCACCAATTCTTCTAAGCTGACTTCCCGCTCTAGGGGAATTAACCCCGGCTCTTCAGGCAATGCTTCTAACCAAATCAATTCGCGGGTTTTGAGTTTCAGGCGATGGTTGTATTGTTGCAAACAGCGATCGCACGTCAGCGTAATAATCGTTTCTACTCTGGCAGAGACTTCTAAATAATTCCCGCAATGCTTTACTTTCAGCTTGCCCTGAACGGGCATCAGGGTTTGTAAATCGGGGAGATGTTCTCTAACCTCTAAGACTTCTGTGCCATCGAGAGCCTTAGCCAACTGGGGAATGTAGATTGCCTCCATCCGTTTTTGCCTCTCTACAACCGCAACTTACGACAAATAGACGCGCTCTAGGCGCGTCTGAGATCGGTCTAACTATTTACTAAACGCCGCACCACCAAGCGTCGATCCGGCTCTCGACCGCGACTTTCGGTTTCAATATCCTCATAGACCTTGAGAAAGGTATGAACCTGTCGCCGTTCTGCGGAGGAAAGCGATTTCATTTCAAACTCTACTCCCGTTGCTCGGACTTGTTCGGCTGCTTCCACGGCGAGGCGTTGCAGTTCGGCTTGGCGGCGGGCGCGATAGCCATTTAATTCAATGGTATAGGCTTGTTGTGCTTCTGGGGGCTGGCCGATATTGAGAATTGTGTTGGCCAGATATTGAATGGAGTCTAAGACCGTTCCTTCTGCACCAATTAGAAGTTGAATTTGTTCGGGGGTTAGGGGTTGGCTGTCGATGGTGAGCCAGCAGCTTTCTAACTCAGGGGTGGGAGTTTGAATTTGGGGACTCACCGCCGCCGGTAAACCGACTTGTTGGAGCAGTTGTTCTAGCCACTGCTGACCGCGTTGCATTTGGTTTTCTGGCATAGCTTCCCTCAAGCATTCTTCTCTTTCTCTTTCTTCTTAGAGCGCTTCGGTTCAAATGGCAGCACTTCGCGGTCTGAGTCTGAGTCTTTGTCTTTATCTTTGTCTTTGACTTTCTGGTTTGCCTTGGTTTTGGCGGCTTCGGCTTCCACCAGTTTCTGGAGGTTTTCCGGTAAGGGTTCGCGGGACAGGATGAAGGTTTGGGCGGTTTGGAAGACGTTGGCGATCGCCATATACATTAGCACCCCTGCCGGTAGGGGGAAGAACAAGAACATCCCAGAGAAAATCACCGGGGTAATCTTATTCACCGTTTGCTGTTGGGGGTTGGCATCATTACCCGCCCCTTGACCGGATAGCATCTGGTTGACGTACAAACTCAACCCGAAGAATAGCACCATCCCGACAATATCCCAGTGGATTTTGCCATCGGGGTCAAAGGCACCAACGCGACCCAAGGCATCAATAAACAAAAATCCTTTATTGGCCGCGAGTCCGGGAACTGTGCCTTGAATCGTGGCTTCTCCGGGTTGCAGCGCAATTAGATTGCCTTGCTCGTCAATTTCTACGCGGTCTGCGCCTTTGGTCACTTGCCAGCGCGGTTGAATTTCGGTTTCGGGATACTCCGCAACAACTTGCTTTAAGGGTTTGCCTTCGGTGGTCTGAAATTCAATTTGAGCTTTTTCCCCAACCGCTAGCTTATTTCCGCCCGGTAGAATGGCTGCAACTTTGGCGTGAACCCCATCGGAGACGTAAATATTTTGAGGATTGGTGGCAAAAGCTTGGGGTTGAATGCGTTCAATTTGTTCTTGGGGAAAAATTTGAACGTTAACGCTATAGTTAACATCCGAAAACGGCGATCCGCGTAGGGTGGCAAATAAGGCAAATAAGATGGGCATTTGCAGCAGCAAGGGGCCGCATCCGGCTAGCGGATTTCCAACTTCTTTGAAGAGTTTGCCCAGTTCTTCTTGTTGTTTGGCGGGGTCGTCTTTATATTTTTCGCGGATTTCGGTTTGCCGCTTTTGCAGATAGGGTTGTACCACTCGCGTGCGTCGCATACTGCGAATGGAACCTGCGCTGAGTGGATAGAGGGCAAAGCGAACGACCAGCGTTAGGGCCACAATCGCTAATCCGTAACTTGGCACGATCCCGTAAAAGAAGTCGAGGATCGGCAGCATGACATTGTTGGAGAGAAAACCGATACCAAAGTCCATTCGTCCTGAGTTACCCTTCGCGAGTCTAGTTTGTTGTCTGCTTCTCTAATGTATCCGATCCCAATTTGACCCACTGTGGGTTCATATACTGGGAATCTAAGAGCGAGTCAGCCCCTCAGTTTGAGCATTGAGGGCGGCTAGAAATTTGCCTTGAGCAGGCGAAAAATCTCGGTGAGTTTTAGTTTTTCGCTTCCCCTAAAGCACCGCTCGCTTTTTTAGCTTTGTCTGTTAGTTTTTCGCTGATATAGCTATAAATCTCTCTAAAGTTAGGAATGGCTCTTAATTCTAAGCGAGAACCGTCTTTGAGGGTAATCACCATATCTCCCCAAGCTCCTAAGCCTCTAGGGACGGTGACAATTTTGGCAATTTCTGTGTAAATTAGGTCGGTGCGATCGCGCCCCATCCAACCCCCAATTACAGAAATCCGCCGATTGGTAATTTTATAGCGAACCCAGAGCGCTCGCACAATTGCCCCAACAGTGAGCGGCAAACAAATGACGGTGAATCCTAGCAGAATATTGAGGATTAAGTCGCCAATATGGGGGCCGCCTTCATAGTAAATGTCCTCTTGAATGGCCATTGAGTACCTCTATGCCTGCCAACAACTGCTCTAATTCTCTCAGAAATTCGTCATATTCGCACTCTTGGGCAGTGGGTCGCGCAATGACGACCAACTGCCAACCGGGTGACAATCGGGGTAGAAATTGACGCAGACCCGCCCGAATTCGCCGCTTGATGCGGTTGCGAACAACGGCTCGCTTACTCACTTTTTGCCCAACAACGACGCCAATCCGAGTCGGGAATGGCGCAGGCGCAGCTTCACCCTGACCGTTTTCAGCACAAGGATTTCCCAAGGCTCTCAAAATGAGATGGGAGGATTGACGGCGCATTCCATTTTGATAAACGGCTTGAAATTCTTGCCGATGCTTTAAGCGGTTTGCTTGTGGTAACACAACCTCAACGATCGCATGGGGTGCTTAACGCTCAAGCTTAGACGCTTAAGCGATAACGTCCTTTTCTTCTGCGAGCTTTGATGACTCGGCGTCCCGTAGCAGCGCGCATCCGAGCGCGAAATCCAGAAGTTCTCTTGCGTTTGCGGTTGGTTCCGCCTAATGTCCGTTGGCTCATAAGACTAGCGTTGAGTTATCGACTCAGTTTCATAAAAAGTCACAATCCCTAATTTTACCATGAGTCCGCCCGCTAGCGGCTGATTGTCACATCCCAAATCCCTAGGTAGCGAGGCAGCGGCAGGTCGCCGGGGCTAACAATGGTGGCTTTGATGTAGAACATCCCTTGATTGCTGGGATTTCTGACGTTAGAGAAAATTAATTCAACGCTGTTGCCTGCGGGGACGGCTTCCTGGGGATAGATTTCAATTAAATTATTCTCCCGATCCCAGATCACTTCATCGAGGGCGACTTTTTTGCCTTTCACCCGGACTTCAACCTCGTTGGGATCGAAGCGGGCATTGAAATCTGGGGGATAGGAGATCGCAAACTGAGCGGCCGCCAGGGTCATTTTATTGGCGGGAATTCTGAAGCGATAGCGGTCGATGATATCGGGTCGAGCGCCAAAGTCAACGCGGAACGGGAGGCGATATTGGCGTTCGGGGCCTCCAAACAGGGTGAGTCCTTGACCTGAAGCCCAGCTTGCAACCGGCATGGCTCCTAGGGTGCCACCTGCGATCGCCATCATCACCAAAACGCGCCCAAAGGTCGATAACTTAGACAACTTCATACCATTACCTCAACACCAGATATTGTATTCAACTTCACTTTACCGACTTTCTCAAAGATATGGGATGGGTGAAATTTGCCCCTTTAGACGTTGGCAGCCTCGATGGAGTGCCAGATTTTTGTCTATCGCTTTCCCAAGATCGTATCTATCTGTGGCTTGATATTATAGCAATTTGCAAAATTAACTTAAAATTCCTCAATATGTCTTAGAGACTTTTAACGCGAATTCAGGTGGGATTACTAATAGCAACCCTGGATTGATTGATTACCATAAACAGTTAAGGGAAATTCAGGGTAAATCTAATTTCTCGATAAATTTGTTCTAAACTTGACAGCGCCACAGAAAACTTTGAGCAAAATGAAGTTAACCCGCAGAAACCCTCGCCAAACCTTTGCGAAATCCCGAAAACAAGGTTAAAGATAGGCGACTGATTCAGGGAATCGCATTAGCATACAACACTTAGGGTTTCCGATAGCTTTTGGGCGAGAGTCAGCCGATACGGTCGCGCTTTAGTTTCAACCACCAAGGAGAATCAATGAAAATAGCGGTTGCAAAAGAAATCGAAGTTGGAGAACATCGGGTGGCATTAATTCCCGATGTAGTTGCTCGACTCGTCAAGCAGGGCTGGGAAATTTGGGTAGAAAGCGGTGCTGGCGAAGCGTCCTGTTTTCCCAACGCAGCCTATGAAGCGGCTGGAGCTAAGATGATTTCGGATACCGATTATCTGTGGCGAGAAGCCGATGTCTTACTGAAAGTGGGGATACCCAAAGAAGAAGAAATCCATCGCCTGCGGGCAGGAAGCGTGTTAATTAGCTTTCTCAACCCCTTGGGCAAACCCGAACTGATCCAAAAACTCGCCGAGAAGCAAGTCACCGCCTTGAGTATGGAACTGATTCCTCGCACGAGTCGCGCCCAAAGTATGGATGCGCTTTCCTCCCAAGCGGGGGTGGCGGGATATAAGGCGGTTTTGATTGCGGCGGCGGCGTTGCCCAAGTTTTTCCCGATGTTAACCACCGCTGCCGGAACGATTCGGCCGGCGAAGGTGTTCGTGATTGGGGCAGGGGTTGCGGGGTTACAAGCGATCGCGACTGCAAGGCGTCTAGGGGCGATTGTGGAAGCGTTTGATATCCGTCCGGCGGTGAAAGAAGAAGTCCAAAGCTTAGGGGCTAAGTTTGTGGATGTGGCGCTAGAAGAGGATACCGTAGCTGAAGGCGGTTATGCCAAAGAAGTGTCCGAACGAGCCAAGCAAAGAACCCAAGAGGCGATCGCGCAGCACGTTAAAAGCGCAGATGTGGTGATTACAACCGCCCAAGTCCCCGGTAGAAAAGCCCCGATCCTGGTGACAGAAGAAATGGTTGCCCAGATGCAGCCCGGATCGGTGATTGTAGACTTAGCCGCCGATCAAGGGGGGAACTGCGCGGGAACTGAAGCTGGCAAAGATGTGGTGCGTCATGGCGTTACCCTAATTGGGCCGATTAACTTACCCGCCTCTATGCCCGTTCACGCCTCGCAAATGTACGCCAAAAATATTTCAACCTTGCTGGAATACCTGATTAAAGAAGGCGAGTTGAACCTAGATTTTGCTGATGATATTGCCAGCAGCACTTGTATTACGCATGGCGGAGAGATTCGCAATGCTCGCGTGCAAGAGGCTTTAAACCAAATGGCGGTGAATGCTTAAACCCCGATTCATGAGGGAGAAGCCTCGCCCTCAATCGTCTGTCCCCTGTACCTCAAGCAGTGTTGAGCGAGAAGAAGATCATGACTGAAAGTTTAATTGGCGCTTTGTTTGTGTTTGTGCTAGCGTCGTTTACTGGGTTTGAAGTGATTAATAAGGTGCCCCCAACCCTCCATACTCCGTTGATGTCGGGGGCGAATGCTATTTCGGGAATTTCTGTGATCGGGGCGTTAATTGTTGCGGGCGATCGCAGTTGGAACCTCAGTATTATTTTAGGTCTGCTGGCGGTGGTTTTAGCCACGATTAACGTTGTCGGTGGCTTCTTGGTCACGGATCGAATGCTGCAAATGTTTAAGAAAAAAGAAGCCTAATTGAATTTACGGGCTTCTCGGATCTGTCTTGCATTAATCCCATTAAACTCAACAGAGCATTATGAGTGAATTTCTGCCAACTGGCATTCAAGTCGCCTATTTGGTGGCGGCGTCCTTATTTATCATTGGGCTGAAAAAACTGGGTTCTCCCGCCACTGCCCGCAATGGGAATTTACTGGCTTCTGTCGGGATGTTGTTGGCGGTAGTCGCCACCTTGCTCGATCGGCAAGTCCTGAACTACGAGATGATTTTAGCCGGGATTGCGATCGGTTCCTTGATTGGGGCGATCGCCGCTCAAAAAGTCGCCATGACGGCTATGCCGCAAATGGTCGGCTTGTTTAACGGCTTAGGGGGGGCGGCTTCAGCACTGGTGGCGATCGCGGAATACTGGCGGCTGCTAGGCAATGCGAGTGCGATCGCGCCCGATAGCAATATTTCCATTATCCTCAGCGTCTTCATCGGCGGCGTCACCTTTACGGGGAGTATGATTGCCTTTGCCAAATTGCAAGGGATTATGAGTGGGGCCCCGATTAAATTTCCTTTCCAGCAAACCCTCAATATTTTGCTGTTAGTGGGTTTTGGGATTGCCAGCGTCTATTTACTGGTCAGCGTCCCCAATCCGACCGTATTCTTAGGGATCATCGGTCTTTCCCTGGTTTTAGGCGTTCTGTTCGTCATCCCCATTGGTGGGGGCGATATGCCGGTGGTGGTGTCGCTGTTAAACTCCCTATCGGGGGTGGCTGCGAGTGCTGCCGGATTTGTGGTGATGAACAATGTGCTGATTATTTCCGGGGCCTTGGTGGGCGCATCTGGGTTAATTTTGACTCAGATTATGTGTAAAGCCATGAACCGCACCCTACCGAGCGTGTTGTTTAGCGGCTTTGGCACGGCTGAAGGGACTGCCGCTGCTGGCGGTAGCACTGCCAACCAGAGCGTTCGCAGCATTGACTCCGAAGAAAGCGCGATGATGTTGGGCTATGCGCGTTCTGTGGTGATTGTACCCGGTTACGGGATGGCCGTCGCCCAAGCGCAGCACGCCGTTCGCGAGTTAGCCGATCAATTAGAACGCTTGGGAGTTGAAGTCAAGTATGCCATTCACCCCGTTGCAGGGCGGATGCCGGGACACATGAACGTGTTGCTAGCCGAGGCAAATGTCCCTTATCCTCAGCTTTATGATATGGATGACATTAATCCCCAATTCGATCAAACCGATGTGGCGCTGGTGATTGGGGCGAATGATGTGGTGAACCCTGCGGCGAAGAGTAATAAAAGCAGTCCGATCTACGGAATGCCAATTTTAGAGGTAGACAAGGCAAAACATACGATTGTTGTGAAGCGCAGCATGAGTACCGGGTTTGCTGGGGTTGATAATGACTTGTTCTACAAGGATAAGACGATGATGCTGTTTGGTAATGCCAAGGATGTGATTGCCAAGCTCGTTTCGGAAGTGAAGCAACTCTAAGCCCAGAGTCGTTTGCGGAGGAAGGGAAGAGGGTTATCCCTTCCTCTGTTGGGCGCGAGGGGGTGGGTGTAGATTTCAGCGATTGTGAGGTAGCCGCTAGAAGCCCCCAGGCGCAAGGTTTTGAGTTGACTTGGCTATTCTTGAGCCTCGCGCACCTGATCTCACAAGGGTTTTAGCGATTTGGACTATCTTTTGTCTGGGCAATATGCTACATTAAGTTCAGCCTCGCGCAAATGCACCTGGAAAACTAAATATACCAAGGCTTTCGGGCGTCCGCGATTGCAATTTCCTCTAATCCCTTTTAGGGATTGAAACAGGAACATATGCGACTAAATGAAAAATGGTATAGCATTGCAATTTCCTCTAATCCCTTTTAGGGATTGAAACTATAGAAAATAATGTTCCTTTAGACCTCGGCTCTATTGCAATTTCCTCTAATCCCTTTTAGGGATTGAAACACCACAACTTCGTAGACGAACACCTGAAGAACCCAAGAAATTGCAATTTCCTCTAATCCCTTTTAGGGATTGAAACCACGCGAGAAATTTCCGAAAGAGATTTTAGATAGTCATTGCAATTTCCTCTAATCCCTTTTAGGGATTGAAACGAGGCTATCAGCCAAGATTTTGACTTTCTCAATACCATTGCAATTTCCTCTAATCCCTTTTAGGGATTGAAACATCAATGAGAATGGTACATCCATCGCCAACATCATATTATTGCAATTTCCTCTAATCCCTTTTAGGGATTGAAACTGGACGCCCAAGGACGGCTTCACGGACAAGGAAACCGATTGCAATTTCCTCTAATCCCTTTTAGGGATTGAAACTCGCGAGGAATATCGCGCTAACTACGATCGCTCGGATTGCAATTTCCTCTAATCCCTTTTAGGGATTGAAACGCCGCTGACCTCCTTCTGTAGCTCGTTGAGCTTGAAATTGCAATTTCCTCTAATCCCTTTTAGGGATTGAAACCGAGAAATCCCCAAATCGCTTCGCGCCCGGTCTAGCATTGCAATTTCCTCTAATCCCTTTTAGGGATTGAAACCTGGCAAACCTTCAGCTTGCTCGAAAAATCGCCCAATTGCAATTTCCTCTAATCCCTTTTAGGGATTGAAACTTTACAAGCGGGTTTCTCACTTAGAATCAGAGTTTATTGCAATTTCCTCTAATCCCTTTTAGGGATTGAAACAAAAAAGCGGCCATTGACCGCTTCATTTTTTCTAATCTTATTGCAATTTCCTCTAATCCCTTTTAGGGATTGAAACAGACTTTCCGGCTCCGGCTATCCCTCCAAAAAATAATTGCAATTTCCTCTAATCCCTTTTAGGGATTGAAACTTTGCTGCCCTTGAGCGAGTGGCAAGTGGTGAAGAGTCATTGCAATTTCCTCTAATCCCTTTTAGGGATTGAAACTTCGGGGAAGAATATTTAACCCCAGACGATTTCGTGAAATTGCAATTTCCTCTAATCCCTTTTAGGGATTGAAACAGAAGGTTTAACTCGAATAGTTGTCCCTGAGCAGTATTGCAATTTCCTCTAATCCCTTTTAGGGATTGAAACTTTTGGGGCTTATGTAGTCCTGCATTCGCTGATAATTGCAATTTCCTCTAATCCCTTTTAGGGATTGAAACTTTAGGATTTATTATGGCTGCTAAAAAATCTTGCTCATTGCAATTTCCTCTAATCCCTTTTAGGGATTGAAACAGGATGGTATCGAGCATTCTTGGGCGGGTAGTCGGATATTGCAATTTCCTCTAATCCCTTTTAGGGATTGAAACCTGAATTGAGGTAATGAAGCGATCTTCTCACCTCATAAGAGGTTGGTCGAATTGCAATTTCCTCTAATCCCTTTTAGGGATTGAAACAAGATGGCCGCTTTTTTAACGCCAAACTGACACACATTGCAATTTCCTCTAATCCCTTTTAGGGATTGAAACGGCGATCGCTTTTTGTTGGGGCATCGTTGGGAGGCGGCATTGCAATTTCCTCTAATCCCTTTTAGGGATTGAAACAAAAAACTGGTTAAGAAATTCCTTGTCCGCATTGTATTGCAATTTCCTCTAATCCCTTTTAGGGATTGAAACGTAGCCCAAAACCGCAACGGTTGCGGTTTTACCGTATTATTGCAATTTCCTCTAATCCCTTTTAGGGATTGAAACGGCGGGCTTCTGTGCAAAGGATACTGCTTGAAGTTATTGCAATTTCCTCTAATCCCTTTTAGGGATTGAAACGGCAGGGTGGGGAAGCGGTGATGACGCTGATTGATTGCAATTTCCTCTAATCCCTTTTAGGGATTGAAACGACGCTTTCATTCCACTCGCTCTCAACATCTGGAAATTGCAATTTCCTCTAATCCCTTTTAGGGATTGAAACGAGAAGGGCTTCAAGTCTTTGGAGTCCGCAATCTATTGCAATTTCCTCTAATCCCTTTTAGGGATTGAAACGTTTTTCTGCAACAACTCCTAATCCAATGATTTGAAATTGCAATTTCCTCTAATCCCTTTTAGGGATTGAAACACAGCAATCCGAATTAGTGCGCCTCCAAGCAGCAAATCAGGCAGATTGCAATTTCCTCTAATCCCTTTTAGGGATTGAAACAGCATTGCCGAACTTTCAACGTACCCAATTCGTTTATTGCAATTTCCTCTAATCCCTTTTAGGGATTGAAACCAGTCTTTGCCCTGAAAGCTCCGTGCAATGGCACAAAATTGCAATTTCCTCTAATCCCTTTTAGGGATTGAAACAAGTACCATCCCGCCCCAGTAGGAAAACGCTGCCGCCATATTGCAATTTCCTCTAATCCCTTTTAGGGATTGAAACTGCAACCTGTTAACCAGCAGAAGTAAGCGTACGCCCAAATTGCAATTTCCTCTAATCCCTTTTAGGGATTGAAACGAGCAGATCCGAAAACTTGCTTTCAAGCTCTCGATTGCAATTTCCTCTAATCCCTTTTAGGGATTGAAACATAACTTGCGCCAGACTGACATATAAAAGGATGGATTGCAATTTCCTCTAATCCCTTTTAGGGATTGAAACCATCAAGCCCAGTAAGATTAAGCTGAAGTATCCAATTGCAATTTCCTCTAATCCCTTTTAGGGATTGAAACAAATAGAAAGCCATGACTACTGAAAACTTTAAGCTTGATTGCAATTTCCTCTAATCCCTTTTAGGGATTGAAACACAAGCGTTGGTAACTCTGTGGTGGCGTCCGTTGTATTGCAATTTCCTCTAATCCCTTTTAGGGATTGAAACAGCGCTTGGCACCACCTTGGGGAACGTGATCTGCGGTGGAAATTATTGCAATTTCCTCTAATCCCTTTTAGGGATTGAAACAATTGCCGGAACTGTTTGGCGACCTGGTTGTCATGCTGCGCTGATTGCAATTTCCTCTAATCCCTTTTAGGGATTGAAACGGCAGCCGTGCCAGGACTTCCACCTAAGTACATATTGCAATTTCCTCTAATCCCTTTTAGGGATTGAAACTTAAATCGCGCATGATTCACCTAAAATTTTGCACCGCATTGCAATTTCCTCTAATCCCTTTTAGGGATTGAAACCTGAGCCATTGCCCTATCACCTCCTCTACCCATATTGCAATTTCCTCTAATCCCTTTTAGGGATTGAAACAGGTTCAGAGAAATGCGAACCCTGCGGATCTTAGAATTGCAATTTCCTCTAATCCCTTTTAGGGATTGAAACTTGCCTGTCGCCTTTGGATAATCTCCAGGCTGAATTGCAATTTCCTCTAATCCCTTTTAGGGATTGAAACAGCAAAGACTTTTAGAAACACGATCGAACAAGCGATCGCCCTCAAGCAACCCCCTATAATCCCTAGAAGAGAGAGAACCCAAGAAGCTCAGAGAACCTCTCAAGCGCGCTGTCGCAAAAGCTGCTGCCATCTAACCTTCAGCGCCACATAGAGAGGAAATTGAAAATGCTCCAAAACCAGCCAACTCACAAAACTCAAATGAGAGAAAAACGTGAGAACCGTCCACACAACAGGGAACCAGTAAGCCGAACAGATCCCGCCACTTTGGAGCAAATCCCAAGGCGAGAGAGTCGTGCAATAGCTGTTTGGCATTGGGGGGAACGTGTGATACGCCAACCCAATTAACGTAGGGGGTAAGAAAACGAGCGCAATACCCACTAGCCAAATTTCCCAGGTTAAATCTAAATCTTCGCGACGATGGGTGGCTTTCCAGGTTTTCCCCGTCCATCGCCAAGAAAGCGGTTGGGAACCATCCACCACCTGAACTCTTTGTTTATCGAGATCGGCGGTAAAAATGTGGCGGCAAAAATTACAGGCAAAAGCATCCATCAGGGGAAGTGCCGAAATTTGACCGTGGCGACAAACGGGACAAGTGTAAACGCCTTGGTAGCTGAGGGAAGATTTTTCCTCCGAGAGACTGCGAGAGAGTTTGTCATCTGCGTGGGAATGGGATTCAGCCATCAGCTTCCTCTTTCTAATGCCAGACCAGGTAGTTTAAGTTAAGACTGTTTTTGTTTTAACGCAAAACTTCAGTCAGTGAACTTAAAAATTTTAGAAATTCCCCGCTAATTTAGGCGTCCCCACGGGTCGGATCGTCTCTATGCCGTTCTCTTCTAGGATGACTACAGGTTCGCCACCGGGAGTAATTTCAATGCGCTTCACCATAATTTGACCGTTGGAGAGAAATTCGCCAGGAACCACATAGCGATCGCTCTTTTCATCCGGTGCCTTAACAATTGCAGTAAAACTATTGCCATACTGCATCACGCCAGTGACTTGTACGGCATTCGCTCTAGAGGTTAGGGAAGATTCTGAGGCGAGGGGAACCAATCCCGATAACGCCGGTAAATCGGAACTAGCGGCTACTAAATTCGGCAGCGGCACTGTTTCCAATGCCGGTAAAGGCGGGACTTTAGCAATTAGGGGTGCTGCGGGAGAAGGGTTCGTGCTGGCGTTGCGGTTGGGGGGGGTTGTTGGGGGGTTGCCTTCCGCACTCGGAGGAATGGCACCCGGTAAAGGCGCGGGTTGGGGAATGGGACGAGCCGAATTAACGGTGCTGGGAACAACAACTGCGGCCGTGACGATGGGGTTAAACGGATCGCTGCGTCCGGCGGAAATTTGAGCGATGCGTTCCTGGGGATTGGTCGATTGAATTAAACCCGGTGCAGTGGGAGCTGGTGCGGCATTGGGTTGAACCCTCACCGCCGGGAGTTCGGAAGATGGGGGGAATTGGGCCGTGGGTGCAGGTGCGGGGGAAGGAACCGCCTCTGCAACTGGCGATGGCGCGGGTTCGGTTGTCGCCGTGTTTTCGCCACAACTTATTAACAACAGGGCAATGGCACTCCCTCCCAAGATCCACTCAAGCGTCTTCATGGTTGCTTTACCTAAATGCTTTTCATCAGAATAGCGGATTTGCTGGCGATGAACAGATTGTTTCTGACGCGAGTGAGAAGATGAGGAAAATTTACAAAACAGTGGACAAACTTGTACTACAAATGTAGGATAGAGAAAGTTCAGTTTTTAAAAAATTTCCATGATACGTCTCGCTTGCTCAATTGCTGATAGCGCCCTATCTCGCCAAACCGATCGGAGTTTGGCAGAGGTATCGGCGCTGTTTGCGTTTGAGGAGATGTATCGGTTGGCTAGCAGTCTATCTGCTGGTAATGCGATCGCTAAATGGCTCAATTGGAATCGATGCATTCAGAGCGGGAAGTGCAGGAGTTTCTAGCACTCATCAGGTCAGACATCTAACGTCTTGAACCCCCGTCTCTGATTGTCAGAAGCGGGGGTTATTGTTTTGAGGAGTGTTTTACCCATGCAAGCTCAACCACCAAGTCCGCAACCACACATACTACAAAAACAAGTTGTGGTGTTTTCTAAGAATTATCTGCCACTTGCCCGAATTAACCTGAAACGCGCGGTTGTTCTGTTAGTGACAGGCCAAGCAGAGTCCCTGGAATTGAGCAATACTCAACAATGGGAAATTCGCTCTCCCAATATTGTGCTTCAGATTTCCGAACATATTCGCCTCACCACGGGAAACCCCGAACGACATTGGAAGGTTCCCGCCGTCAGTCGTCGAGAAGTGTTTCGGCGCGATCGCTATACTTGTCAATACTGCGGTGCTACAAAACATCTCACCCTAGATCACGTCATTCCCCGTTCTAAGGGCGGTACGCATACCTGGGATAATGTGGTGACAGCCTGCGAAAAGTGCAATTCTACAAAGAGCGATCGCCTGCTCCATGAAACAGGGATGACGCTCAAAAGCAAGCCAAAAGCACCCATGCATCCCGCCGTCGCTTTTGTCGAACAGTTCTGGAAAGAGCAACATTTAGCCGATAGCTAAAACAAAGGGGGTAGAGAGTGAATCTCTACCCCTTTTTAGGTTTCTTGTATTCAGGAAAAAGGCGACACCCGGATTTGAACCGGGGAGTGGAGGTTTTGCAGACCTCTGCCTTACCGCTTGGCTATGTCGCCGTTTTAACTAGACCTTTTCTAGTATAGCAAACTTTGCCAAAAAACAAACTATTTTGAGGGGGATTGCTCAACTAAGCCACTAATTGGCAGATACTTTTGCGAGGAAAAGGGGAGGAAAAAGAGTCCCGTCTTGAACCCACTTGTTGCATCCACTCTAAAATCACAGCTCTGACTTGTTGATGGAGCGATCGCGGAATCGCATTCAGGTTGGGGGTGTCTTCTTCGTCAACTCGCACGTAACAGGCAGGAACGCGCTGAAGCACATAATCCTGTACTTCCTGCCGCCACTGATAGGTTTCAAGGCTGCGAGGATATAAGCTCCGGCTACCATTCAGCTCGCCCCAGGAAAGGTTTTCAAGTTCCCGATCGACTAATGGCAAGACAAGGTTCATTAAGGGTTGAGACATAGTAAATGAGGATGAATTAAATCAAAAAAGGATTAAAAGAGCTTTAAAGAAAAGGTCTTTGCCTAGTAGATAGCTAATTAATGATGTGGCAAAGCCCAAAAGGACTAACTAAGTAGAATCACTTAGGCATAAGAGGAGAGATTGAGTCCTTTAATGAATACAATAATTTGTTATTTATAATACAGAGACTTTTTTTATACAAAATAATTATTTCTTTACAAAACTTAGCGAAAAATAGTCCAAAAAGTTTGCTAGGAGCGGTTACTCTGCACGAAATCTGCATCTTCACAGTCCGCGCTCTGAATTGAGAAAAGATGGCTTGGGTTCAGTCTGCGAGGTGGCTTGTCAGCTTCCTTCGCACCCCGAACAGCCAATAAACCGTCGCTAGCCTTCTGCACAGAATCTGCATCTTTAAAGATGACCAAAGTTAACGCTACAGGTTCGGCTGAACTGGGGAAAGCAGAGTGAATGCGTTGCGCCACTGTTGCACGCGAGACTGAAGATCCGGATTCAACCAGCCCTCGTACTGAGGATACACAGGTAAGCGCGGGTACAAGTACCAACCGCAGGTAGATAATACTTCTTGCAGTGCCTGTAAGTTGGGATGGGGATAATCTGGGTTCACTTCGTCTCGCGGGCAAATTCCACCGAGATCTCTCGCCCCAGCTTCCAGACAAGCCACTAGCAGATCGGGATAGCGAACCAGGTTGGGGGGAATTTGTAAGGTAATGTCATCGGGTAAGGCGCAACGGGCTTGAGCGATCGCGTTAGGTAACTGTTCTAGGGGAAAGCCTGGAGCATTGAGGATCTGACTATTTCCCAGACTGTAGGGTTGGATAATGACCTCTTGAATGTGGCCCCAGCGTTGATGAATTTGGGCGATCGCCTCTAGGGTATCTCTGCGATCGCCTTCAGTTTCTCCAATTCCCAACAGCAACCCGGTTGTAAACGGAATTTGTAACTCGCCCGCCCATTCCAACTGTTGCAGGCGCAGTTCCGGGCGCTTGCTAGGGGCGTGACGATGCACCGTCTGCATTAACTCAGGGCTGACTTGCTCCACCATCAGCCCCATCGAAACATTAACCGCCTTGAGTCGTAACATCTCTTCATACTTCAGAGGCCCCACATTGGTATGAGGTAAAAAGCCGAGAGCGATCGCCAACTCGCACAAACCCTCGATCCTCTCCAGCCAAGCGTCTCGCCGCTTGCTTTCTGGATGCACCTCCCCGCTGAGAATCAAAATCTCGCAAATTCCCTGCCCCCGAAGAGCCTGCAAGCGTGCCTCCGCCTGCTCTAGGGTTAACCAAACATCCTGGGACGGATCGACCCGAAAATTGCAATACTCGCAGCGATTAAAGCACTCATAGGTTGGAACGAGCGTATAAGCCGGACTGTACTTAACATTTCGATACATATTTGAGAGCGTTACTATCCTAGGTTGAGATTTCTGAGAGAGCCAAAACCAATATAGAGCGTTGTTTACAGCCTATATTGCAAAAAATTTCACCCAAAAGCTTTACAAAACTAAATACATGTCTTAACATGAGTACATCGGCAAGCGAAACAGCGAGCCGAAGAACCTAGAAAACTACATAGCAATCATTCAGGCATATGACAACGACCTTACAACAACGCGAGAGCCTCTCCGCTTGGGGACGCTTTTGTGAGTGGGTCACTAGCACCAACAACCGCCTCTACATCGGCTGGTTCGGTGTTCTGATGATCCCCACTCTGCTGAGTGCTACCATCTGCTTCATCATCGCTTTCATCGCGGCACCTCCCGTTGACATCGATGGCATCCGCGAACCTGTTGCAGGTTCCTTGCTGTACGGAAACAACATCATCTCCGGTGCTGTTGTTCCTTCCTCCAACGCTATCGGTTTGCACTTCTACCCGATTTGGGAAGCAGCTTCTTTAGACGAGTGGCTGTACAACGGTGGTCCTTACCAGTTGGTAATCTTCCACTTCCTGATCGGCGTATTCTGCTACATGGGACGTGAATGGGAACTGTCCTACCGCTTAGGGATGCGTCCTTGGATCTGCGTTGCTTACTCTGCACCTGTTGCAGCAGCTAGCGCAGTCTTCCTGATCTACCCCTTGGGTCAAGGCAGCTTCTCCGATGGTATGCCTCTCGGTATCAGCGGCACCTTCAACTTCATGTTGGTGTTCCAAGCTGAACACAACATCCTGATGCACCCCTTCCACCAATTGGGTGTAGCTGGCGTATTCGGTGGATCTTTGTTCAGTGCAATGCACGGTTCTCTCGTAACCAGCTCCTTGGTTCGCGAAACCACCGAAACCGAATCTCAAAACTACGGTTACAAATTCGGTCAAGAAGAAGAAACCTACAACATCGTTGCAGCTCACGGCTACTTCGGTCGGTTAATCTTCCAATACGCTTCCTTCAACAACAGCCGCAGCTTGCACTTCTTCTTGGGTGCATGGCCTGTAATCGGTATCTGGTTCACCGCGTTGGGTATTAGCACGATGGCTTTCAACCTCAACGGGTTCAACTTCAACCAGTCGATTATCGACTCTCAAGGTCGCGTAATCAATACCTGGGCTGACATCATCAACCGCGCTAACCTGGGTATGGAAGTAATGCACGAGCGCAACGCTCACAACTTCCCCCTCGACTTAGCTAGCGGCGAAGCTGCTCCTGTCGCTCTGACTGCTCCCGCAATCAACGGCTAAGGTATAAGTCATTATCCTTACAAAAAAGCGCCTCCATTGGGGGCGCTTTTTTGTTTTTAAAGAATTTGAATGGCTATTTTGCCTACGGTTCGTCCTTGTTGGCTGTAGTTGTGCGCTGCTACCATTTCGCTGAGGGGATAGGTGCGATCGCAGATAGGACGCAGTTGGTTAGCTTCGACTAAATCCTTAAGATACGACAGATCCCAACCGCTGGCTTGTGTTAAGACAATTTGAGAGGTTTGACCCGGTAGGATGGTGGATAGGGTACTTTGAATTATGGTGGCGGGAGTAGGTAGAGTAGAAACATAAGCGCCATAGGGTTTAAGAACTTTGTGACATTCCCAGAGCGATCGCGCTCCGACTGCATCAAAAACCGCATCATACTGGGCCGTTTCTTGGGTAAAATCAGTTTGTTTGTAGTCGATCACCCGATCGGCTCCGAGCGATCGCACAAACTCCACATTATCGGTACTGCAAACCCCCGTTACCTCAGTTCCCATCGCTTTGGCAATTTGTACCGCTAAACTGCCAACTCCACCCGATGCGCCATTAATTAACACCCGGTTATCGCGTTCCACTTCTGCTAAATCTCGCAAAGATTGCAAAGCGGTTAAGCCTGCCAGGGGAAGGGTTGCCGCTTCCAGGTAAGATAGATTGCGCGGTTTAAAGCAAGCGGCTGATTCATTCACAACCGCATACTCAGCATACGCACCACCGGGGACTGTACCTAAATAAGCATAGATTTCATCTCCCGGTTGAAAGCGCGTCACCCTTGCGCCGACGGCTTCCACCACCCCTGCCACATCAAACCCCAGTATCATTGGGAAACTGTACCCCGTCAGCAGTTGGAGTTGACCCAATCGAATTTTCCAATCCACCGGATTGACACTACTGGCATACACTTTAACTAAGAGTTGCGTGGGTTCCGGCTGGGGTATGGCCAACTCGCCATATTCTAAAACGTCTTCAGAACCGTATCGACTGATAAAGACTGCTTTCATCGGGTTTCCCTCGTTTTGACTCCGTTATAGCGGTTTAGAGCGAACAGGGGAAGGTTTATGGGATTTTATTTGGGGATTGATTTTGGCACATCCGGTGCTAGAGCCATTGTAATTGATGCCAAACGCCAAATTCAGGCAGAACGCCAGCTTGAGTTTACCGAGAGTAGCGATTGGAGTCAGTGCTGGCAAACCACGCTATTTCAATTAATCGAGCAAATTCCGGTATCCTTGCGTCGAGAACTGAGCGCGATCGCCCTTAACGGGACTTCTTCTACGGTACTGCTGTGCGATCGCTCTGGCAACCCCATCACCCCACCCCTACTCTATAACGATGCGCGCGGTCGGGATACCTTAGAAGAGATTCGCGCCGTTGCACCCCCGCAACAGATTACACTGAGCGCTACTTCCAGTTTGGCTAAATTGCGCTGGTGGTATCATCATCTGCAACCCGCAGACACCCCCCTCTACTTCCTCCACCAAGCCGACTGGCTAGCCTTCCAACTCCACGGCAAAATTGGGATTAGCGATTATCACAACGCCCTCAAACTGGGTTACGATGTCGAAAACCTGTGCTATCCCGATTGGTTAGAACCGCTAACTGCACCGTTTAAACTGCCTCAAGTTCTAGCACCGGGAACGCCAATTGGGGAAATTTTACCCCCAATGCGCGATCGCTTCCATTTCCCCCCCGATTGTCTCGTCTGTGCGGGAACCACCGATAGTATTGCAGCTTTTTTAGCTAGCGGTGCCACTTCCCCCGGTGAAGCCGTTACCTCATTAGGTTCTACCCTGGTTATCAAACTCCTCAGCCACACCAGAATTGATGAAGCTGCTTCTGGAATATACAGCCATCGCCTCGGAAACTTATGGTTAGTCGGAGGCGCATCGAATACAGGCGGTGCAGTGTTACGCCATTTTTTCAGCGATGTAGAATTAGCCGAACTCAGCCAACAGATTAACCCAGAGCAACCCAGTCTTCTCGATTATTATCCCCTATTACAACCCGGCGATCGCTTTCCCATTAACGACCCCAACTTACTCCCCCGCTTAGAACCCCATCCCGATAATCCCGTAGACTTTTTACAGGGCCTACTTGAAGGGATAGCCCGTATTGAAGCATTAGGCTATCAACGCTTGCAAGCATTAGGCGCAACTCCCCTAACGCGAGTCTATACGGCGGGAGGCGGCACGAAAAATTTAACTTGGATGAGGATGCGCGATCGCTATCTTAACGTCCCCGTCATCCCCTCACCCCAAACCGAAGCCGCCTATGGTAGCGCTTTACTCAGTTATGGAAATTTCTCTTAACGCTTCTAAGCAAGCTAATTCTTCTATAAGAGAATACAAGCACTATATGCAACCCAAGCACCCTCTCTTACAGAAATGTCTGGCACAGTTTCAAGGCTTACCTCACTCAGGCTGGAGCCTGTTTTTGTTTGACTCTCTAATAACAATTGTTGCTATTCCCTGTTATCTAAGGCAACAATAGACAAAAGCAAGTTGCAGGAGGACTCAGGCATGAACGTGTCTTTGACACCGGAGCTAGAGCAGTACGTCAAGGAGAAGGTTTCCAGCGGTCTCTATTACTCTGCTAGCGAGGTAATCCGTGAGGGGTTGCGCCTGCTGAAGGAGCGGGAGCAGCTTCAGCAAATCCGTTTGCAGGAGTTACGCCAAGACATCCAAGCAGGGCTGGATAGTGGGGAGCCAACCCCCCTCAATATGCAGGCGGTTAAAGACAAAGCGCGGCAGCGCCGTCATCAGAGGCAACCGCAGTAATGGCGATCGTTGTTAAGCGTCCCCGTGCTGAGTTGGATTTGCTTGACATCTGGGATTACATCGCAGACGACAGCATGGATCGGGCAGATGAGTTCTTGAACCGGATTGAGGAGAAGCTGCGACTAATAGCGCGTAGTCCAGGGGTGGGGAGGAAACGGGATGAATTACTGCCGGGACTACAAAGCTTTCCGATCGGCAACTATGTGGTGTTCTACCAGGAAATTCCGGATGGAATTGATGTAATCCGCGTTTTGCGTGGCTCACGGGATATTGAAGCGATTTTTGGGCAGGGTTAATCCACAACGGGACGAATATTTTTCTCAGTTAGTCTTCTATCCTGGTGCTTACAATTTTTCTTTGAACAATACCCATCGGTAGTAACGGCGATCGCCCAGTACGAGAGATCCCCTTCTTCTTGATCGAGCCATGAGACGGTCAGCTGTGCATCTCTAGGTAAATGTTTGAGAATTTGTAATTCTACATCCATTGCCCTATCTACCTTGTAGAATTTCAAGAGATTTATGGCGTTTTTTGATTGGATGAGATACGGCACGATCCCCCTAAATCCCCCTTAGTAAGGGGGACTTTGAAGAAGATGTACTTCACGAACCTGAAAAATGCTGTATTTCTTTATTCTAATTCTTGTAAAGTGACAGAATAAGAGTAATTTAAGCGATAAAAATACCCTCAAAAATAAGCATTGCCCCGCGCCCAATATTTCCATTCTTCCACTGTTCCAAACCAACCTGTTTTTAGAGGGACTTGATTTTTTTCAGCCAGTTCAATCAGATGCAGTAAGGCTTGACGGGAGAAAGGTTTTTTCGGGGTAAAACTATAGGTGGAGTGCAAACCGCTGCGACGTTTAGGCCAGAAAATTCGGACTTCCCGGTGTTGATGTCTGCCTCGAATTAGGTTAATTGATTGAATATTATCCCAACGAATGATAACTTTACCTCGAAAAGGACTATAGCGAATGAGGTGGGATTCGCTAATTTCTAAAGATTGTCCTAGGGAATCTAAGATGAGGAGGAAAGGACTGTAAATTAACAAAGCCCAGAGGATGAAATAGAGTTGAGGGGAGTTGGTTAACCTTACGGTAAGGATTGCCCCTAAGAATACTAATATATAGGCTACAATCACCGAACCGAGCCAAGCGCGTATTGAAAGCTGGGTGAATGACTATCGTTTCAGATGACATGAATCCTGCGGATACTCAATCTCCGAGTAGAATAAACGATTGGTGAAGTCCTCTCGTTCTCTGTTCAGGATACCTATGGAACTTGCTTGGATGTATCGGTATAGCATCGCAACCTTAATAGGAGTGAGTCAGACTGTCGCAGTTAGCGCCCAACCCATTCTACCGGCTTTAGATGGGATGCAGACTCAGGTTATCCCGAATGGGAATCAGATTGACATTAGCGGAGGACAACTTTCGCGCGATGGGGCTAATTTATTCCATAGTTTCCAACAATTTAACCTTTTAGAAGGACAAACCGCCAACTTTCTGTCTCAACCCCAGATTCAAAATATTCTCGGTCGGATTAACGGCGGCGAACCTTCGCTGATTAATGGTTTAATTCAAGTCACTGGGGGACTTTCTAATCTCTACCTCATGAACCCCGCCGGAATTGTATTTGGTCATTCCGCACAACTCAACGTTCCGGGTTCTTTTTTGGCGACGACGGCGAATGGGATTGGCTTTGGGAGTCAGGGCTGGTTTAATGCAATAGGCCCTGTAGATTCACAAAATCTAGTTGGGACTCCCAATCAATTCGCTTTTTCTAGCTTATCTCCTGGTGCGATCGCCAATACAGGTCATTTACAGGTTCCCGACGGACAGAACCTCACGCTACTGGGGGGAACTACCCTCACCTTGGGGACTGTAGAAGCTCCTGGGGGTCAGATTACCATTGCAGCCATTCCAGGGGAACGACTAGTTCGCATTTCTCAAACTGGACATTTACTTAACTTAGAAATTACCCCCCAACCCGGAACCCCCCTCACCTCCGCTAGCCTCCCGGAATTGCTAACCCGTTCGGATATTCGTCACGCCACTGGGTTAAGTCTCAATGAAAGCGGACAACTGGTATTAAATGGGTCTAGCATACCCCTTTCCCCTGCTACCCAAATCACTAGCGGAACGGTTAGCGCCTCTTCCACGACCCAAGGTGGATCGGTTAATCTATTAGGCAACTACATCGGCTTATTCAACGCAACGGTTAGCGCCGATGGAACCACTGGCGGGGGAACTCTCCGCATTGGTGGCGAGTTTCAAGGAAGAGAAGGCTTACCGACAGCGCAACAAACCTGGGTGAGTCGCGACTCTATCCTGTCTGCTAATACTGTATCCGGTTCTGGGGGTCGGGCGATCGTTTGGTCAGACCGTCATACTCACTTTTTGGGTTCTCTTCAAGCCATTGGCGAGACGGGTGGGTTTGGGGAGATTTCCGGGAAGGAAAGTTTGGTGTTCCGGGGACAAGTGGATGTGACGGGAACCGCCGGAAGCATGGGAACGATTTTATTTGACCCCAAAAATATTATCATTGCCAATCCATCGGCGGATACTGAAGCGGGGAGTCTGATATTTAGCGATTTTCCCAATAGCGATGTCACTTTGAGTGCGGATGGGGTGGCGAGTTTAACGGGGAATGTTATTCTAGAAGCCCATAATGATATTACAGTTGGCGATCGCATTCTTTCCAATTCTCTCGATCGTTTAGAACTGAATGCAGGTCGCAGTATTATCCTAAATGCAGATATCGATTTAGCGGGTAATAATGGCGAATTGACCCTCGTTGCGAATTCCCCCCAAGCGAACCCCAGAATTCGGGATGCGGGCCCGGCGAATATTACCCAAGCACCCGGTACAATTTTACAATCAGGTAACGGGGATATGACTATCCTCATGGGCGATTTAGGGGAAGTGGGAACGGTTCGCCTCGCTGAAATTATTACCTCTGGCGGTAACATTACGGTAGAAACGCCAGGTTCAATTGAATTAACCGGAAGCTTAGTCACGGCGGCGGAAACCACCCAAGCGGGAGATATTCAACTCCGGTCATTTTTGGGAAAGATTACCACAACTCCCGGTTCCCTGATTATCGCTTCTGACTCGGAACAAGGACGCGGCGGAAATATCTCTATTGAGGCGTTTGGGGATATTTTAATCGGTCAGGTGGTTTCCCAGGGAGAGGACGCCAGCGGGAATATTTCAATTTTGAGTCTTCAAGGTCAAATTGATACCACCGCTAGTGTCGAAAATCTCTGTTCTGATTGTGCGAATTTAGATGCATATTCGCTATCCGGTCAAGGGGGAAAGATTACCCTAGACGCATTGGGCGATATTACCACGGGTCAGATTGTTTCCCAAGGCCGGACGGGTAGCGGCGATATTGAGATTCTTAGCGCTACCGGAAATATTACAACAACTGCGATCGCGGATAGCCTACCCGATTCTAGCAATCTCCATTCGGTTTCCGATTCTGGGCCGGGAGGTTCTGTCCGCTTGGAAGCCAACCAAGGTCGGGTTACAACTGGCGATATTATCTCAGAATCGGCGTTAGGTGCGGGAGGCGATATCCAAATTCAGTCCGAACAAAACATTTCAGTCGGGAATTTGGTTTCAACGGGTTGGGATGTCAGCGGCGATATCACCTTATTTAGTCTCTCCGGAACTATTGAGAGTGGAAATGCGGTGAGTCTTTCGCCAGAAGGACGAGGGGGGAGAATTGACCTAGATGCAAGTTCTGGGGTTCAAGTTGGGGAAATTCTCTCGCAAGGAAAACTCAGCGGCGGAGAGGTTCGGGTGTTTAGCGAGAGGGGACAAATTCTGCTAAACGGTCAAATTTCCTCGCTATCGGAAGGGGGAACGGGGGGGAATATCCTAGTTGATTCGTTTGATGGCAATATTGTGACGGTGGGGAATATTAGTTCCCAAGGCTTATCCCAAGGCGGCGATATTACCTTCAGAACGGATACGGGGGGAATTGATACGCGCAACAGCATCCTCAATTCCTTCTCGGAACAAGGAACGGCGGGAAATGTTACTCTACAGGCGTTTGGGGATATCCTGACTCAAGAAGTGAGTTCCGAAGGTCTGACGCAGGGGGGAAATATTACCCTGGTGAGTGAGAATGGACGCATTGATACAAGTTTAGGCATTTTAGAGTCTTTCTCGGATGCGGGAAGGGGGGGAAATGTTACCCTACAGGCGCAAGGGGATATCCTGACTCAAATTATTAGTTCTCAAGGGTTAACCCAGGGGGGAAATATTACCCTGGTGAGTGAGAAAGGTTCTATCAATACAAGTTTAGGAAGTTTAGATTCGTTCTCGGATGAAGGAACGGCGGGGAATGTTATCCTTCAGGCGTTTCGGGATATCGCAACGGCGGATATCAATACCTATGCGGGAAAGGCGTCTGTACAAGGGGAGATTCAAGGGGGTAATATTGCGATCGCAACCACTCAAGGTCGCATTGATACCTCCGCCGGAGAGTTGGGGGCCTTTGCGTGGGAAGGGAATGCGGGAAATGTCACCCTAGAGGCGTTTGGCGATATTTTTACGGGCGTTATTGGCGCTTATACCCTCGGTCAAGGGACGTTCCAAGGCGGCAATATCCAGATTATCTCCCATACGGGAACTATTGCTACAAATCGGGGTAATCTCCAAGCAGAAGCGTCCATTCCTGCGAAGGCTGATGTGGCTTCAGAAGCGATCGCCTCTATCTTTGGCACCCAAAAGGCCAACCTCGATACCTATTCTCTCGCAGGACGGGGCGGCAATGTGTTACTACAAGCACCCAATGGGATTATTACCAGCCATATTAGTTCCTTTGGGGCGATTGATGCGGGTTCGGTAACGCTTTTCAGTTCCCAGGGAAATATCCAAACCGGGGTGCTATTCTCATTTGCGGAGGCGGGAAAAGGCGGCGCGATCGCAGTTAATGCGCCCCAGGGCAATCTCAACATTCACCACATTGCCACCTATGTTAGCGCCAACTCATTGCTAGGGGAAGGGGGCAATATTACCTTAAATGGGTTAGGCAATCTCACTCTAAATAACATCGCCTCCTTTGGCAACTTAGACAGCGGCGATGTCACTATTCGCGCTGGAAACCTCACCACTGGAACTATCCAAACCCTCGCGCCTACGGGAGTTAGCGGTAACATTTCTCTCAATACTCTCCCCACCCTGCGCGGCGATATCCGTACCGCAAATATTACGTCCGCAGGCGGTACGGGGGCGGGTAATATACGAATTATCGCCCCGGATGGTTCCATTATTACCGGAGATATCACCAGCGACGGCGGCACCGGGCGAGGTGGGGATATTAGCCTGGATGCCAAAAATGACATTATCGCTGGAACAATTACCTCTACGGGTCAGCTAGGGGGCGGTACGGTGTCGCTCAATAGCGAGATGGGATCTATTAGCACGGGCGAGATCGCAATGGGCAATTTAGCGATCGGGAGTCGAGTGGGGATGGATGCGATCGCCCAAATTGAAGAAGCCCGTACTGCCCAGTTTACCGCTCATTTCGGCCCGGATTTACTCTCTAGCAGTCTCACTACCGCTAGCCCTAGGGAAGCATTAGGCGCGATCGCCCAATCCACCGGAATTCAGTCGGCTGTTATTTATGTTACCCTGACGGACGACCAAATCGAACTGGTGATGTTTACCCCTACGGGAGAACCCCTACGCAAAGTCGTTCCCCAAGTCTCTCGCCAACAAGTATTAGAAACCGCCCGAAAATTCTACATCGAAATCACCGATCCGCGACGGCGTTTTTTCACCGCCTATTTACCCTTAAGCCAACAACTCTATCAATGGTTAATTGCCCCCCTACAGGTAGAACTCCAAGCCGCCGGAATTGATACCCTACTCTTTAGTATGGATAGCGGTTTGCGGAGTTTACCCATCGCCGCCCTACACGACGGGAATCAATTCTTAATTGAACAATATAGCCTGTCGATGATTCCCAGTCTCAGCTTAATGGATACGCGCTATCAACCTTTAAATAATGCTCAAGTTTTAGCAATGGGTGCGTCTGAATTTAACAGCTTACCGCCCTTACTTTCTGTTCCCCTAGAAATCTCCACCATTACCGGAGAAGTTTGGCAAGGGAAAGCCTTCCTCAATTCAGAATTCACCCAAGAGAATTTAATTAAACAGCGTCAAACTCACCCTTATTCCATCATTCACTTAGCCACCCACGCCGACTTTAAACCGGGAGCTTTAAATCAATCTTACATTCAACTATGGGGAGACGGAAAAATCACCCTCGATCGCTTGCGTCAACTGGGTTTTCAAAACCCTCCTGTCGAGTTATTAGTCCTCTCCGCCTGTCGAACCGCCTTCGGAGATGAACAAGCCGAATTAGGCTTTGCAGGGTTAGCCATTCAAGCGGGTGCAAAAAGTGCCTTAGCCAGTTTGTGGTATGTTTCCGATGAAGGAACGCTAGCATTAATGACCGAATTTTACAATCAACTCAAGCAATCTAAAATTAAAGCAGAAGGCTTGCGTCAAGCTCAATTATCCTTGCTTCAAGAAGATACTCGCATTCAAAATGGACAACTTCGTCGTTCGGGAACGCGAGGCGATCTTCCCCTCCCTCCAGAGTTAGCAGAATTAGATAATCAAAACTTAAATCATCCCTACTACTGGGCAGGATTTACATTAATTGGGAGTCCGTGGTAATCCGTTTTTTTGAGAGGGCGGGGATAAAAGTCAATACTCTCGGTTCAATTCTTTCTGCTGTACCGCATTGGCGAGAAAATAAGTACAAAGAACAACAAACGTGCTGTCGTTAATAAAAAAGTCAAATTGCTGCGATGCAAAAATCAAAATCAGCGGAATTCCAATTAACTCCTGCTTCAACACCGAAAAAGGGATAAGATTGAAGAGCAAGACGATTGATAAGAGCAAACCGGGTATTCCCAATTCTACTAAAACGCTCAAAAAGATATTATGGGCATGAAATCCCGACCTTTCTGTATGTTTCCAACCAATATGTTCGGCAAAAACACCGACTCCAATCCCTGTTAACGGTTTTTGAGAAAATGCCTGTAAAGCGTCTTTCCATAAAACAACTCTCGCTTGATCGGAGGTTGCAGCAATGTCAGGCTTTCTCTCTTTTTTAGGGGGCGATACTAGCGATTTATGATGGATTTCGACAGAGGGGGATATTGTATAGAGTAACGGAAAAACAGGATGATTTGGAGCAACGATTCTAGCGGATGAGACGGGGAAAAATACTAAGAAGAAACTCCAAAGCGAGATTAAGATTAAAAAGCCTTTCAAACGGATGAGTTTATAAAGCCATAGCAAAACTAATCCTAGGATAAAAATAAGCCAACCGTTCCGACTTGCAGAAAGCGTATTCAAACCGATAAAGATAGGAACAGTCAAACACATTTCTGCTTGGCTAATCAAGTGTTTGCGATAGAGAATAATGGCAAAAACAGCACCAATTGCCATCAAAACTCCCAACTGGTTAGCCCCTTGAACAATGGCGCTAATTCGCGGATAGGCGTTGGGATACCTCAGAATATCTAAAAACGCTAAGTTAGGAGATAAATATTCAACGATTCCCCATCCCGAAATAAAAACCAAAAATCGAAATAGCGTTCGGTGATAGAACTTTTGATACGCTAAATTAGGAATCAACAAGAAAATGCCAAACGCGATCGGGTAGGTGGAATATTTCAAGCTATATTTAAGAGCAATTTGAGAAAAGTCGCTGGCAAGAGTCGATAGCAAAATCCAGCCATAAAAGAGCGATATCCAACCGATGAGATAGCGATATTGGAAAACAACTTTTTTCAGTTGTTGGCGATGATAAAAAAGAGCAATACCTCCCGCGATCGCAATCAGTAAGTAGTGAGTCCCCCAATTCAAGTATAAAAGTTTGGGGCGCGACAAAAGAGACGCCGCGAGTATAAAGGCGAAAAGCAGTTGATGAAACATTTTCAACAGAAGCCCTAGGAAAAACTGGAGAACTGGCGGTAAATATCCTGTAACACCTCGGCATAAACACTGAGACTAAAGGCGACTAAACTAGGCAAGTGATTTGGCTTAAACGCGGGTACGTGGGTCTCTATGTCCGTGTAATTGCAGAGGTTTTCAGAATTTTCTCAGTCAATAGAGGTCACTTTTATGCGAAATCCCGAAAAAGTTTGCAAAGATTTACACAACAGAGCCGATCGAGTAGTGAGAACTTGCCGATCGCGATCGCCTTAGAATAGAGACAAACAGTGTTGAGATTTGTATAGAAACACATGGCTCCTGCTGTCGTTATAGAAAATCTGCAAAAGCGCTACGGTAGTATTGAAGCGGTTAAAAACGTTTCCCTACAGGTTGAACCGGGCGAGATCTTTGGGATTCTCGGCCCCAACGGTGCTGGAAAAACGACCACCTTGCGTTGTCTGTGTACCCTAAGCGCTCCCGATGCCGGTAAGATCGAGGTTTCTGGTATTTCCGCCATCAGCAACCCCAAGGCGGCGCGACAACTTCTCGGTTATGTTGCCCAAGAAGTCGCACTAGATAAAGTCTTAACCGGGCGCGAATTATTAGAACTGCAAGCCGCGCTGTATCATCTCCCGCGTCAAGCGATCGCCGAACGCGTCGAACGCGTCTTAGAGTTATTAGGACTCGAAGCCTACGCCGATCAAAAAACCGGAACCTATTCCGGCGGTTTAAAGAAACGCCTCGACTTAGCCGCCGGCTTGCTGCACCAACCCAAAGTCCTCGTCTTAGACGAACCCACCGTCGGCTTAGACATTGAAAGCCGCGTCATCGTTTGGGACTTTTTGCGGAAGTTGCGCCAAGCCGGAACCACCATTATCATTACCAGCCATTATCTCGAAGAAGTAGATGCCCTTGCCGATCGCGTCGCCATTATCGATCGCGGCGTCGTCATCGCAACTGGCACCCCCTCCGAACTCAAAGATCGGGTTGGGGGCGATCGCATTACCCTCCGCATCCGCGAGTTTACGCCCATCGAGGAAGCCGAGCAAGCCAAAGAAATGCTGCAATCGCTCTCAATGGTACAAGAAGCCATTATCAACAGCGCCCAAGGCAACTCTTTAAACCTAGTTGTCGTCCCTCAAAGCGACGCCTTGATGAGCATTCAACAAGCCCTCAAAGACGCTGGGTTGCCGATCTTTGGGATTGCTCAATCGCGTCCTAGCCTCGATGATGTGTACTTAGCAGCCACCGGGAGAACCCTAATTGATGCCGAACTCGCCGCTGCGGGCAGCCGCGATCCGAAAAAAGAACGCAAACAAAGTATGCGCTAATTTTAACCCGTCCTATGAGTAGTACCCTAACCCCTTCTAACCTCGATCTCGCCCCTAGCGATCTAGCTTCGGTGGATGAAAAATTTAGCTTTGCTGAATTAATTCAAGAAACCCTAGCGCTAACCAAACGCCTGTTTATTCAACTGCAACGCCGCCCTTCTACCTTAATTGCCGGTGTCGTTCAACCGTTGATGTGGTTGATCCTATTTGGGGCCTTATTCCAGAATGCCCCGCAAGGGCTATTTGGCGATCGCGTCAGCTACGGTCAATTTATCGGCGCAGGCGTGATCGTATTTACGGCCTTTGGTGGAGCCTTAAACGCGGGTTTGCCCGTAATGTTCGATCGGGAGTTTGGCTTCCTCAATCGGCTGCTGGTGGCCCCGCTAGCCTCCCGATATTCGATTGTTTTAGCCTCCTCGATCTTCATCGTCACCCTCAGCCTGATTCAAACTGCCGTCATCGTTGCGGCGGGTGCTTTTTTGGGTGCAGGCTTGCCCAACTTGGCAGGCTTGGCGATTATTACCCTAATCGTCTTACTTCTAGTCTTTGGCGTCACGGGTGTCAGCTTAGGTCTCAGCTTTGCTTTACCGGGACATATTGAACTGATTGCGGTTATCTTTGTCACCAACCTGCCCTTGTTGTTTGCCAGTACCGCCCTTGCGCCCCTTTCCTTCATGCCCACCTGGTTGCAGTACATCGCCAGCTTAAACCCCTTAAGCTACGCCATCGAACCCATTCGCTATTTGTATCTGCATAATAGCTGGGGATTCGGTAGTATTGTGATGTCGGCTCCTTGGGGTGATGTCACCTTTGGAGGGGCATTGTTGGTGCTTCTCGTCTTTGATGCGATCGCCCTTCTTGGCATTCAACCCTTACTGCGTCGTACCCTATCTTAAAATCCTTTAGTTATTGTGAGGATGAACCCGATGAATGCATCCGCATCCCTAAAACAACTCACCCGGATCGGAGTTAGCTTAGTGGCTGGTTTCGGTCTGGCAACTCTAGCCTATTCTACCGGCGCGATCGCCCAAACGACGAACGCCGATCCCCTGCAAGACCTCCGCGTGCAAGATGGCAGTTCCGATCCGTTTTCCACCAATGGCGGAACTTCTGCGATCTTTGATATGTTCCACCGGGCTAGACTGGGCAACAACCGCGATATGAGAGAGTATTTGCTCGAACAACGGCAAAATCTCAATGATGAAGCCTCTCAGTTTCGCAGACGGCAGCTAGAATTGCTGCAAACCCCAGCACAGGTTGTCCCGGTTGAAGTTGCTCCAACTGAGAATTAGTCCAAACCCCAGGGAATAGGAAAACCACGCGTTAGTCTTCCTATTCCCTTTCGGTTCTTCATTCTCTCTCTATGGGAGTATGGCAAAGTGCAAGGTGCTGAGTCAAAAACCAGTCTGGTTAATCTTTAAGTACCATCCAGTTTGCTGTAAGTGTTATGGCTACAGCTATATTTATCAAAAGGGGAACGATCTTTTAGTGTAGAGTTGCCTTTTCGCCCAGATGTGGCAACTGCGATCGCCCGAATTGTTCAAGAACTCCGCCGCCTCAACTTGCGAGATCATCCTCATGGATAGATGGGGATCTGTTCCAGGGTTTCTATACTGAGAAGGATCGTCGCTTGTACCCGTCGTAGAAACACAGAACCTCTTGCAAATAATCAAGCTCTGCTTTAGGGTCAAGTATGTTTGCAAAATATAACTCACTGTTTCGCCTCTGGGTCGGGTTTCCCCCAGTTCCTTCACACTAGCGATCTATTGGAGAAATAATAAGATGACTAACGCCGATCTGAACAAAACAGAAGTTGCTGACGTAGAAGCAACCGCAACAACTCAAGCAGAAGTTGCAGACTCTTCCCCAGCCCCCATTGCTAAACTACCACCGGCTGGACAATCAAGCGCCAGCCAGTCCGCAGAATTGTGGCGACAATATTGGGATTTGTTTATCCTCTATTTATCGAAACTCCCCGACTACCTAGGCGAGTTCTTCGGTGCGTATCAGCGTCCCCTGACGATTGTGGCATTAATCCTATCAGCCGGGATTACCGTGTATGTCACAGGGGCCGTTGTCGATGCAATTAATGATATTCCTTTACTGGCTCCGTTCTTTGAGCTAGTGGGAATTGGTTACTCGGCTTGGTTTGTTTACCGCTACCTGCGCCTTGCTTCCACCCGCCAAGAGTTAGCCAACAAAATTCAAGGTCTTAAAGACGACGTGGTTGGCTAAAACGCGTTTTCCAAGCTGCGCGTTTTTCTGAGTCTTTCCACCAAAACCAGCCTGCTTGTGCAGGCTTTTTGTGCTGCAAATTTTTCCTCAACGATACCAGAAGGCGATCGCAGTTTCCTACGCAATCTGCGGCTATAGCGATCCTAAATCAAAAGGTGAAAATTCTCTAACTCTTCTTGCCCTAGGGAAAGAGGGGTTAGAAGTTGGCGCTGCTCTTTACCATGCTAAGGCAGCCAAACGCTATCAGATCGGGCTTGCTTCTGAGTGTGGCTCAAAACTCGATAGCTTTCAAGAAAATTAATATTGGCTTTCGTTATACCCGCCATCGGCTCTCTTGGATAGAAGGGCTTGTCTCTATCTTTAGACAGAGAGAGCTATGCCTATTTTATGCAATCTTCTCGCAATTTTCAATAACGCGGAGATTTGGGGGTGCAGCCGAGCTATCGATCGAGATTAAAAGATATACATCTATCTAATGGTAGATATTTATATCTCCCTTAAGGCTGATATTTTAACTCTCCTAAATCTAAATTCTAGTTTTTTAAGCTACTTTAAATCTTAAAAATAAGAGTCTTATTTCGATCTTTGCAAACTCTGATACACTGAGCTTGCAACCCACTTGTTACCTAGGGCATAGAAGAAAACTCAGCAATATAAGTAACCTATAAACAATTATCTGAAGCTGAACAAAGACAATGCTCACCCTTTTTGGATTGCTCTAAAATAATTCTGTCACCGCTCGATTGAGTTCAATGCGACCCGCTTAGAACGGTAGATATAAGATTTGATTCTTGCCGCATTGCCAGCGATAGGCTCATCGCTTCACGAGCAATTCCGTAGACGAATCAGGTAAAACAAATGTTTCTAGAACCCCGTTTATAAACTTATGAAAAAAAATGGATTTAGCTCCCAATTAACGGCATTGAACGGTCGCTTAACAGAACTATTCAATAAAGCCACTACCCTCCCTAGCATTCCCAGTTATTTAGCTTCAGACGCCTTTAAGGAATTAAGTTTTGCATCAGAAGAGTTACAGGTTGCCTACGAGCAAATTCTTCATCAAAACTCAGAGCTAGAGCGAGTTTACGATGAACTAAGATCTGCGAATCAACGGTATAGGGCAATTTTTGAACTGATGCCAGAGGCCTACTTGATTACCTCTGCAAGTGGAAAAATTGAAGAAGCCAATTCCGCAGCCGCTCAACTGCTTAACATCCAACAACAGTTTTTGCCTGGAAAGATGTTGAGTTTATTTATTCATCCGGAAGATCGCAGTACCTTTTACCTAGAAACATCCCGAATTCATCGGCGATCGCACAAACAAGAATGGCAACTGCGCTTCCGCGATCGCCTGGGGGAAACCCACTACACGGCGGTGACAGTGGCACCTTTGAGTGAAACCCTAAACGAGGGCGATCGCTTGTTATGGTGCGTGCGGAATATTACCGAACAAAAGCGGGCACAAATGGCATTAACCGCCAGTCTCGCTGAAATTCAACAAGAACGCACCCCCCATGTTTATGACAAGGGAGAAATCATTCCGCTTAATCCCCAAACCCTTTGGTTAGTATGCGAAGGGTTGGTAAAACTCAGTACCTTTTGCGAAAATAACGATGAGATGCTGATTGGCTTAGTCGGGGCTTCCATGCCATTTGGCTGTCACTTAACAGCCCTCAATATTTATCAAGCCACCGCCCTTTCAGAAGTCAAATTAGTCAGCATTTCCATGAGCGAATTATCAGCCTTTCCCATCTTCGCTCAAGTTATTCTGGGTCAATATAATCGTCGCCTCCAGCAAACCGAACTGCTCCTAGCTAACTTTGGGCGGCGCAACGTGGAAGAACGCCTCTGGAATTTGCTGTGCTTGCTCAAGGAAGAAATTGGCGAACCTGTCGCTGAAGGAACCCGTCTAACCGTTCGCCTAACGCACCAAGACTTAGCCAATGCTTGCAGTACCAGCCGCGTGACGGTGACTCGATTGTTGAATAAGTTCAGACAGGACAATCGGCTAATTTGCGATCGCCAACACCATCTAATCGTCGTTAACTCGCAATTGTAACCTGAGCTAGAGGATAGCCCGTTCTGCGCTTCCTAGGATGAGGGCGTCATCGTTGGCCACTCTCCCTATGAATAATTTACTCCCCTTTCTCTTAGGCAGCATCGCGCTCCTGTGGATTGGACAAGCCATCTATCGCTTATGGCGAGAATGGACGTACAGCCTTCAGGGTAAAACCATTCTGCTGACAGGAGGTTCGCGGGGTCTTGGGTTGGTGATGGCCCGCCAACTGACGCAAGCCGGAGCGCGTTTAGCCATTTGCGCCCGCGATCGCGACGAACTCTTGCGAGCCACAACCGAACTCGAACAACAGGGGGGTGAAGTGCTAGCCATCCCTTGCGATCTAGGCGATCGCCTTCAAGTCGAACAGGCGATCCAGCAAGCGCGCGATCGCTTTGGGAAAATCGACATCCTCATTAATAATGCTGGAGCAATTCAAGTCGGGCCAATTGAAGAGATGAACCTCGAAGACTATCAAGAGGCGATGAATATACATTTCTGGGCCCCGCTCTACACAACCCTAGCCGTTTTGCCAGAAATGCGTCAGCGCCAAGCCGGTCGGATCGTGAATATCTCTTCCATTGGCGGTAAGGTTAGCGTCCCCCATCTGTCACCCTACTGCGCCAGCAAGTTTGCTTTAACGGGTTTATCGGAAGGAATGCGAGCAGAATTAGCCAAGGATGGGGTGAAAGTAACAACCGTCTGTCCGGGTTTGCTCCGCACAGGCAGTCAACATAATGCTCTATTCAAAGGTCAGCATCGCCAGGAGTACGCCTGGTTTAGCATTAGCGACTCGTTACCGTTTGTCTCCCTCAGCGCAGAACGAGCCGCCCGCCAAATTATTGCAGCGTTGAGACGAGGCGATGCAGAAATTATTCTGTCGCTTCCCGCCCAAGTTGCGACGAGGTTTCACGGTCTTTTCCCTGGGATTACAGCTAACCTGTTAAGTTGGGTTAATCGCTTGTTACCAGCGCCTGGGGGAATTGGCACGAACCGGGCTTTGGGTAAAGATAGCCATTCGGCTTGGTCGCCCTCTTGGTTAACTGTTTTGAGCGATCGCGCTGCCCAACAGAACAATCAATTTGCTCAGGAAGCTGAAGGCGATCGCGCTGAAATGGTCGCGCCCAAATCTCAATGAATTCTTTAATCTTTACTGGATAAGGCTGCTTTGGGTTCCTCCAGAGCAGCTTGTTTTTTGGACAAGAAACGAGGTTGAGATCCGAAGCCCAACACAACCCTGGCTGCTGTTAGGTTTCGCTAACGCTAATCTAATTTACAACAGTATAGGCTTTTCAGTAGTTTTGTTAGTCAATCAGCTTTCTTAGTGAAAGAGATTACAGGCACCTGTTAGATATTTCCCATCCCTAAGATTTAGAATCTCTTATTTTAACTTCAACTCTTGGTAGAAGCATTTGCCCCTTATCTAAGCGAATGTATTAGGGTCTATTTATTTATGCAAATCTTGATTTTCAGTCTTTCATCTCAGAGCGATTTCTGATTTTTACACGCTTCAGGAGACTACCTTATATGCCGCATTCAATGAAAAAATATCAAGCCCATAAGCAGAGCGATCGCTATTTCGGAAATCCGGTTAAAAAAAAGCTTCCTTTAAAAATGTCAGCCCCCAAATACCGTCAAAATCAGCAAGTTTTATTTTTAGGAGGAAAAGGAACGATTAAAAAATGCCGACCAGATTCGGGTCTATGGACTTATGTTATTGAAATGGAACTGGGGCCCGAACCCGAAATGGGTAGAGTTGGGCCAGAAACTACCATTGTTTTAGATGAACCTGAACTTCAGGAATCTGTATATTAAAAATTTTAAGACAATCCGAACGATAAATTAAGGGGTACAGTTTGAAATGTACCCCAAGGGAAGATAAGCTCAATTCAACAAAGAATGATTAGTAACCCGATGAATATCCCAGTGGCATAATCGTTCCGCCAATAATTGCCTTACTCAAGTCAATATTACTCGGAGTAACCTGCATTAAAGAAGCCCATTTTAAGTTTGTTCCCTCTAACTTACTATCCGTCAATTTTGCTCGTAAAAGAAAGGCAGATTTGAGATCGGCATCCGTGAGATCGGCCCCCCTCAGATCGGCATCGCAAAGATCGGCACTCTTGAGGTTTGCCTGAGTTAAATTAACCTGACTAAGGTTGGCTCCACTGAGTCTAGCTTTGCTTAAATTTGCCTGAGACAAATCGGCTTGAGATAAGTTGATTTTACTTAAATTTATGCCCGACAAATCCCATCCTCTGAAATCGCGATCGCCTGCACAATACCGCTGATAGATATCTTGGGAGTCCATAAAATTTAATTGACCTTGCAGGACGTTAAATAGCGTGCCTTTTTACAATTTGAAAATAGAGGGTCGCTCTTAAAGTCGAACCTTCTTCTTAGGATTGAGTCCAGAATAATAATCGCTGGTCTATCAAGCGTCTGTCTCAAGAATAGGTTCTCTTGCCCTAAAGTCATAACGATTAATTAAAATTGCCTGTAACGATAACTACACCTCAGCCGAGCCAAGAGCAAGGTTGAGTTATACAATCTCTTTAACCTTGATAACAGATAATTCTTAGATTGATTTGTCTCTAGTTAGCTCGCACAACAAAGGAAGTTAACTTAAAGTATTGCTGGGGGTAGAGCAGTGACCCAGAAAAAAGCTGATAAAGTTTGTCAACAAACAAGATAGAAACTCTATCGTCGAATCATGGATACTAATCCTCCCTCTTCTAACCCCGCTGCTCGCGAAGAATCTATTGCTTTTCCCTCAAAACGCCCTGAAGTTACCGAACAACTTTCAGAAAATATTATTCTCACCACTGTTGACGATCTCTACAATTGGGCGCGACTTTCCAGCTTATGGCCGCTAATGTATGGGACAGCCTGTTGTTTTATTGAATTTGCCGCTTTAATTGGTTCCCGTTTTGATTTCGACCGCTTTGGATTAATTCCTCGTGCAAGTCCTCGCCAAGCAGACCTGATTATTTTGGCAGGTACTCTCAACATTAAAATGTCGGGTCCCACGATGCGTTTATACGAACAGATGCCAGAACCTAAATATGTGATGGCAATGGGGGCTTGTATGATTACAGGGGGAATGTTTAGTGCCGACTCTTATACAGCAGTTCGAGGGGCAGATAAACTATTACCCATTGATGTTTACATTCCGGGTTGTCCTCCTCGTCCTGAAACAATCCTTGATGCGATTATTAAACTGCGGAAAAAAATTGCCAACGAATCCTTAGCTGAACGGGGAATTACCCAACAAACGCACCGCTATTACACGATTCCGCATAAGATGAAACCTAGCCCGCGAGTTCATACAGGCGAGTATTTGCGATCGCCAACGCGACAAAAACCCCCTGAAGCTATTGCTTCAGAATATGGACTGCCTTTACCCGAACTACTTAAACAGCAGGAACCCCAAAATCAGGGGGATTAACGATTCAACCCCTCGACCTCGTTATCCATATCCTAGGTGAAGATTTTTGGCATTCGGGCTAAACTGAGCTAAATATCACTCATTCGCCCATGCAAAATCCAAGTATCGGTGCAGGATGGATCGGCAGTGGTACGGTTGCGGGGACTGTAATTAATATTGCCTACGGGAATGCTGGGCTAGCCTTTAGCGGCACTGCAATTAAGATGGGGATGACTCCGTTTGCAATGGCAGGAGGTGCGATCGCTGCCGCATCCTATGGTATTTTTGAAGCCACCCTTGCCGGAGATCCAACCGCCCTCCTCGCTGCTGGAGTTGGGGGATTGAGTGGCGCAACCCTTTCGATTCAACTGGGTGGCGTGGGACTCGCATTTCAAGGAACAGCCGTTCAGTTAGGCATTCTTCCGATTACCCTAGGCGGAAGCGTTGTGGGATTAGCCGTTTATGGGCTTTTGAAACTGTTGGATACTGGAAATGGTGGCGAAGCGCCTTTTCAATTATTTGAACGGATGGCGACGCAGTGGCACGACCAAATCAACCAGCAAACCGCCTATCAGGAAGCCTTGCTAGAACTGGATAGTGAATATGCGGAATGGCAATGGTTACAAAAGTTTGCGGAGTTGGAACTTCAAGAAGAATTTGCCGCACTTCAACAAGAAATTCACTCCTGGCAGGAAAGTCTTCAGGCACAATGGAGAACCACCCCATCTCTACCGAGTCCGATGACTTCCCAAACTTCTACAACCTGGCAGTGCCTTCAAACGCTCAAAACCCATGCTGCCCCGCTGAATTCGGTTTCTCTGAGTGAAGACGGTCAACGATTAGCCACAGGTCATCAAGATGGTTCAGTCAGTTTGTGGAATGTAGCAACAGGCACTTGTACTTATTCGTTTTACGGTCATTCCCAGGAAGTCTTGGCGGTGGCGGTCAGTTCTCAACAAGGCATTGTCGTGAGTGCTGGTGGCAATCGGGAAAATCGCTATCAGATTAACAGTTGGAACTTGGCGACTCAGACGTTGCTCAAGAGTTTCTTTTATCCTGAAACTGCTGAAAGTCATGCTAGCGTTATCTATGCTCTGGCTATTACACCCGACAGCAAAACCTTAGTCAGCGCCAGTGCAGACCGGACTATTCGGTTATGGGATTTAAAGTCGGGAAGGGGGTTGCGAACCCTACAGGGTCATGAGGATAGCGTCAATGCGATCGCCATTAGTCCAGAAGGTCAATTCCTGGTCAGTGGTAGCGCCGACAAAACCGTTAAAATTTGGTCGTTAAAGAACGCTCAAACCCTACACACTCTCCGCGAGCATTCGGGGTGGGTGACAACGGTTGCAGTTAGTCCTAACGGGCTTTGGTTGGCTAGCGGCAGTACCGATAAAAGCGTTAACCTGTGGAATTTGCAAACCGGAGAATTACTCCGAACCTTCAACCATGCTCATACAATTCTTTCTGTGGCTTTTTCACCCAACAGCGACCTTTTAGCTAGCGCTGGGCCGAAGGGGAAAATTCAGCTTTGGCAAGTGGAAACTGGCGAATTATTAGATACCCTAGAAGGTTTCGATCCGGTAGCCTTTTTTCCTGAAGGTTTAACGCTCCTCAGTGGGGGCAAAGGCAGAAATTTAAAGCTTTGGCAACCGGGCTTTAACCCCTCAAAATACCGCCAGCGATCGCCAGAATTGCATCAATGGTGGGAGGTACTCGGCGTTGAACAAACTGCAACCCCCGATCGGGTGAAACAAGCCTATCGGCATCTGGCGCGACAGTATCATCCCGACTTGAATTCTTCCACCCAAGCCAAATTAAAAATGCAAGCAATTAATCAGGCTTATCGCCAATTTCGCGCCAAAGATTGTTGAGGGCTGGAGTGAATTTGAACGATCGTTTCTCCAGCCTACCCATTTCTGAAGAATCATGTTAAGACAGTCTCAGCCTGTCCTTTTTACTCCCCCCTATTTATGAGTCATCCTTGGCAATTTGTCAAGACAATACCAGGTCATTCAGAGCCAATTAATGCAATTTCTGTCAGTCCCGATGGTCGGACGCTAGCCACAGCAAGTAAAGATCGAACCATTGGCTTGTGGAATTTACAAACCCATCAATTAAGCTATACCCTATGCGGTCATGCTCAAGCCGTTTATGCCGTTGCTTTTAGTCCCGACTATCCTTTACTGGCGAGTGCAGATTTAGGCGGGAAGGTCGCGAGTTGGAATCTCAAGAATCATAAAATTTATCGAACTTTTTTCTATCTCGATCGACCGTTTAGTCATTCAAGTTATGTTTTTTCCCTAGCCTTTAGTCCCGATCGCAAAACCTTAATGAGTGCTAGTGCCGATCGCAAGATTCGCCTATGGAATCTGCTAACAGGTCAGGCGATTCACACCTTAAATGGACATGGTTCAGCCGTGATGGCGCTTGGGGTTTCCCCCAATGGCGAAACGTTAGTCAGCGGGAGTTCGGACAATACCCTGCGCCTTTGGAGCTTGCAAAGCTATCAAACGTATAAGATTTTAGCAGGACATCAAGGTTGGGTTCTATCTGTAGCAATTAGCCCTAATGGTAAGTTGATTATTAGCGGCAGTGCCGACCAAACGGTGAAGATTTGGCAACTCTCAACTGGAAAATTATTAGGAACTTTGAAAGGTCACTCGGCGGGTGTTTTTTCAGTAGCTTTAAGTCCGGATGGCAATTTTCTGGCAAGTGCGAGTCGAAATGAGGTTTTTCTGTGGGATTTACGTCGGGGAAGTCAGCTAGAAAAAACGGAACTTGAGGGTCGCTATCCTGTAACCTTTAGTGGGGATGGCAAGCAGTTAATTTGTGGGGGTCAAGTTGCCGGATCGATTCAAATTTTCAGTGCTGGCGTACAAGAACCCTTAGTGGCTATAAATCGAACTGTGACAATTCAATGGTGGAATGTTTTAGACGTAGCGCCAACTGCTTCGCGACAGGACGTTAAGGCCGCTTATCGCCGTTTAGCAAAACAATATCATCCTGATTTTAATAATTCTGAACAAGCGAAGGCTAAAATGCAGGAAATTAACCAAGCGTATCAAGCCTTTCAAAAGTTATCGCTTAAAAAATTGTAAGAAAGACCAAAAGTAACGCTTCTGTCCATTCAACCACGGCCCCATAGGTATCGCCTGTATGGCCGCCGAGTTGGGTGTTAAACCACGCGCCTGTTAAATAGGCGATCGCACTTCCACCCAGCGCCATTGCCACCCCTAGAGGCCACTGCTGCGGCGAAATCCAGAATACAATCGTACTGAAGCCTAACAGCAAGACTAGACTGGGGACGAGATGCCAAACTGACTGAATGGCTTCTTGATGAAACGCACCTTTACCCGTAGGTTTAAGGTAGGGGTAGCGCAGAATCGCTAGCATTTGCCCCCAGCGACCCCACGCCGCCGCCGCTGCGATCGCCCATCCCCGATGCTCGCTAATATCTGTTAATGCCGCCACTTTCAAGAGTAAGATAGCAACAGCCGCGATCGCACCAAATGCCCCCGTTACGCTGTCTGCCATTACCTCTAACCGCCGCTGAGGATTCGTAGTTGCTAACCCATCTGCCGCATCCATTGCGCCATCTAAGTGAAATCCCCCAGTTAAGCCGACCCAACTGACAACGACGACAACACTCCGAGTTAATACGGGGATACCCAGAAGGGTCAAACTCATATCCAGCAATCCCAGCAGTCCTCCGACCAAAAAGCCGATCGCTGTCACCCAACGGGCAACGCCTCCAAACTCCAGTTTTTCGGAGTGAGGGACTGGCAAGCAGGTATAAAAAGCTATTGCAGCCCAAAAGGGGGATAGGGGGTTAGACATATCGTGCCAAAGATTGCAGGAGAATTAAAATAACGGAGAGTTTCTACCTTTTGGCTGAAACGCCCTCTTTCCAAAAACAGCCATACTCATAAAGGAGGAATTTGTGAGTTATCGGATAGCGGAAATTCAGTAGATTCCAGCAAGAAAAGGTTAGTAGACTTAAGATAAAATTGTCTCACACACGACTTGCGTATGCGAAAGTTCTCAAGCTCTGCTTGAAATAACCGAATTTTTACTCGGATTTTTCCAAAATTATTGCTGACTGGCTTATCAGTATACCCAGACCGATCGTTGAGGTAGAGATCGGGCGATCGAGCGATCGACTAGTCTGTTGATGAATTGGGTTGAATTTTGGAAATCTTGAGTTTAAAAAAGAAGTTAGCTGCGAGTACAAACCATGCTTTTTGGCAACAACAACATTTGGATTAGAGCATTCTCCCTATGAGTCACGATCAAATCCCTGGAAACACAAGGCTCCCGGCTCCGTGTATTATCAACACTGGGGCGATCGTTAATAAACGAGACATGCAAAGGCTGCTAGCTGACTTAGGACGAGTCCGCTATTTTCATTTAGAAGACGGACAATTGCAAAGCGAGGGTGAGGGTTACGTCAGAGAAGTCTTTGCCGATCCGCAACAAGCGACGATTGTGGCCAATCAAACCCTCTACCTCAATGTCTATAGTTTTGATTATATTGAGCTTCGCCAATCTTCCGAGCAAGCGACTTATCTTGATTTAGTTCAAGACACTCGCTTGTTACGCCTGATGCCGCTGTCTAATCCTTTGCAAGAACAAACCCATCGCAACTTAAATGTGGCTGCCTTAGAAGCCATGCTAGCCGACGTGCTGGCGGCGGGTTGGGACGTGCAAATTGATGACGAGGAAAACTTCTCGCTTTAAATCTATCGATTGAGTTATCAGACACTACGGTTATTGAGGGGTTGTTCGATTCGGTTTAATCGGCGATCGCATTTTGAGAGCGCGAGCCTGAGAGGGATGATTTCTACGAGTTGTGCTTTGCTGCCACTGGCGAAACTGACGAACCAGCCGCAAGCTGAGAAAATAGCTAGCAGTGCCGCACAAGATTCCCATCACCAAGCAACCTAGAAATAATGTCTCTAAAAACTCGCCGCCGAACTGAACGAGCTGCTGAGGGGCCAACAAATTGTCGCGGGTAAAAGATACATCGGTTGTACCTAGCAACCAGGCTCCCACCTGAAAGTTTAGTGCATAAATTGGCAAATATGTCAAGGGGTTGCTAATCCAAGTAGCTGCCGCCGCCGCAATTTTATTGCCTCGCAGCAGCGTTGCCAGAGCAACACCGATGAGGGTTTGCAAGCCAAATAGGGGGAATAACCCCGCGAATACCCCACAGCTTACACCCCGCGCGATCGCTTCTGGCGTTCCCTCTAGGGTCATTAAGCGCAAATATCCATAACGCAGCAAATGTCGCCAGTTTGCCATTCTCATCCCCTGCCATCCTCGTTCCCACCGACGCCGTTGATGTCTCCTGGATTTGGGAGTTCTGACAATGGCTGATTTTTCAGTTTCGATTAATCGGCTCATTTAACTCCTCGGTAGATTAACAATCTTTATCTTAGAAATTTAGCTATTTCACTTACAATAGCAACTTCTTACGCTGAAGACGCTACCCTGGAGGATGATTGTTCCCCTTGTCGCTCAACGCTTCTAACTAGTGTAACTGGTAATAATTCTAGCTGAATTTAGATTGTAACCGGCGATTCAACGTAGATGCTAGGCTCTTGAACAATAAACTCAATGCCGAACTCTTTTAATTTTTTAGAAATTTTTTCGTTGGCAAGTTCCAGCAAGCGCTTGCGGAGTTGTAGCGAATTTTCATTCGATCCGAGAATAAAAAATGTCACCCTAGCTCTAGTCGTACTTCCCTGAGAACTCTCATTTAACACAATATTGGTACTGCCGGGATCGATTCCAAAAAGAGCATCAGTGCTTTCTTTAATCGCCTGTTGAACTAAGGCTTGCTCCCGTTCTTCTAAAATCTTAGAAAAATCAAGATACAGCAAAACCATCACCTTTTTAGCACTGGTGACATTCTCAATTTCCATAGTAATTAAAGTAGAATTGGGGACAATAATTAAGGTGCTTTTTGCTAGCGTCCGAATTTTAGTAGCACGAATGCCAATAGACTCTACTCGCCCTAATTGTCCAGTAGAAAGACGGATATAATCTCCGGGCTTAAAAGGAGGATCGAGATATAAAACAATGGTACTTAAAAGTTGTTCTAATATCTTTTGAGCGGCAAAAGCTACCGCAATTCCCCCAATCCCTAAACTAGCAACCAAGCCAATTAAATCAAAGCGCCCTTGAGCAAAAGCCAAAACTGCGATCGCACCAATAATAACATTAGCAATCGTTTCCACAACCAAGAGGAGGTCGTCTACTTCTCGCCCCAATTTACCAATTAATTCAATACCATAAAATCGTAAAACTTGCCGCAAAATTCGCGAAGCCAACCAAGCCACGCTAATTGTAACCGCCAAGTCGCTAAAAAAGCGGAGAAAATTATAGAGACTGGGATATTCTCTCAACCCAGTTAAAGACAGCGAAATTAAAACAAGCGTACCTGTAATCCGGATAGGTTGAGTCAACGGTTGAAACAGTTGCTCGCAAACTTTAACAACTTGAGGAGGGAATAGGCGATTAATAATAGCCCGAATAAAAGTTAAGGTATATCGACCTAAAATCAGGGAGATGAGAACAAAAAATAAAAATCGGGCAATGCGAATTAAATGAAGATTAATAGCCGCATTAACTAACCACCCATTCAATAATTCAAACCACTCCATAATTTATCCTAAATTGTAATCGGCGCATCTACATAAATGGTGGGTTCTTCAATATCAAAAGCAATTTGATATTCTTTTAATTTGAATGTGATGTTTTGGCTAGCCACATCGAGAAGCTGACGGCGCAAGTCCATAGAAACCTCCCCAGAACCTAAAATAAAAAAGGTGATTTGAGCTTGAGTGCGCCCGCCTAATTCCCGAAACGTGACATCAGTATTCCGGGAATCTAAACCAAAAATATCGCTGGTACTTTCTAAGATAATTTGCCGAATTAGCGCTCGTTCGTTAGAAACAATAGTCTGATGGAAATTGAGATAAACAATAGACATAACTTTCTTAGCCCCTGTAAAATTCTCAATATGGGTTTGTGTTAGAGAATTATTGGGAATAATCATTAAAGTTCCTTTGCCAGAAGTCCGAATTTTGGTTGAACGCAGTCCAATCGATTCAACTCTACCAAATGTACCATCCGGCAAGCCAATATAATCATCAACAACAAAAGGGCGATCGAGAAATAGGACAATTCCACCAATAAATTGTTCAATTGTTTTTTGAGCCGCAAAAGCAACAGCCAAGCCGCCAACACCTAAGCTAGCAATTAAGCCAAAAATATTAATTTTGTGAGTTTGGGCAAAATAAATAACCGCAAGTAATAGAATACTGAAATTAGTAACATACTTACCGACGAGTAGCAGTTCGCTGTTAACCTTTCTACCACTCTTAAACGCGACATCAATCAAATAGACATCAAAAACTTGGCGAAAAATTTGAGAAGCAAGCCAACTCGCAGAAATCGCTAAACTGAGACTCAGGATAATTTCAACCCAGGAATTGCGGAGACCTTTAAAAAACAGGAAAATTAGAACCTCTGCGATCGCAGTCGCAAACACAAATCGGGTCAATCCCTGGTAGAGTTGAATAACCTCCCCATAGGTTTCACCTGCTTGTTGAGAGACAAATCGGTCGATCAGCAGGCGAATCATCCAGGGGATAATACTTCCTGCAACGAATGAAAAAACACCGATACTGGCAAAGAAAACAATCCAGATAGCCAGTTCAATCATCCACATATCTGGAACAAAATCAATCATGGTTAGACTCTCAGCTATCAGCCTCAAGTATAGGACAGTGCTGCGCGAGTCAGTTCTTTTAGAATAGGGTAAGCAATTTTATAGCCTGAGCGGGGGTTGGCAGACGGAGGGGCAATGGTAGAAACTTATATTGGATCGGGAACGATTGCAGCGATCGCCACTGCAATTATCCCCCAGCAGGGTAGCGTCGGAATTGTGCGCGTATCGGGTTCCGAAGCCTTAGATATTGCTAAAACCTTATTTCATACCCCCGGAAAACAAGCTTGGGAGTCGCATCGCATCCTTTACGGCTATATTCGCCACCCCCAGACGCAACAGGTGGTGGATGAAGCCCTACTCTTAATTATGCTCGCCCCCCGTTCCTACACGCGAGAAGATGTAGTGGAGTTTCACTGTCACGGGGGAATTATGGCCGTGCAGCAAGTCTTACAATTATGTTTAGAATCGGGCGCAAGGCTAGCGCAACCGGGAGAATTTACCTTAAGAGCGTTTTTAAATGGTCGCCTAGACTTAACCCAAGCCGAAGGAATTGCAGACTTAGTGGGCGCAAAGTCTCCCCAAGCCGCACAAAGCGCCTTAGCCGGAATACAGGGTAAGCTAGCACAACCCATTCGGACAATTCGCCACCAATGTTTAGATATTTTGGCAGAAATTGAGGCGCGGATTGACTTTGAGGAAGATTTACCGCCGTTGGATGTTACGGGAATTGTAGAAGCGATCGCCCAAATTACCACCCAATTAACGCAAATCTTAGCAACCGCCGACCGGGGCGAGTTATTGCGAACCGGGTTAAAAGTGGCAATTGTCGGGCGTCCCAATGTGGGTAAGTCTAGCTTACTCAATGCCTGGAGTCAAAGCGATCGCGCCATTGTTACCGATTTACCGGGTACGACTCGCGACGTGGTGGAGTCGCAACTGGTAGTTGGAGGTATCCCAATTCAAGTTTTAGATACGGCTGGAATTCGCGATACTGAAGATAGGGTAGAGCAAATTGGCGTAGAGCGATCGCGCCAAGCCGCCCAAAAAGCCGATTTAGTCCTACTCACCATTGATGCGGCGGCGGGATGGACAACCGAAGATGAGCAAATTTATCAGCAGGTGTGCGATCGTCCCTTAATTTTAGTGGTGAATAAGCAAGATTTGGTGGATGAAAGCGCGATCGCCCAACTTGATTATCCTCCCCAGATTACCCAACTTGTCACCACCGCCGCCGCCCAACAGCAGGGCATCGAAGCGTTAGAGCAAGCTATCTTAAAACAGGTTGAGTGCGATCGCCTGCAAGCTGCTAATTTAGATATTGCCATCAACCAGCGCCAAGCCGCCGCCATCACCCGCGCCAAAGCTTCTTTACAACAAGTCCAAGAAACCATTAACAACCAACTCCCCCTCGACTTCTGGACTATCGACTTACGCGCCGCCACCCAAGCTCTCGGCGAAATTCTCGGCGAAGAAGTCACAGAGTCCGTCTTAGACCGAGTTTTCAGCCGTTTCTGCATCGGAAAATAATTGCTAAACACGAATGGATTTCTAAGCGGCTAGAAACCGGGTTTCTGCGACAGTTTCTCCTACAAATCAGAGATGTTGATAGAAACCCGGTTTCTTATATCTCCTCTAGAGGAATTCCCCATTACCCCCGCCAGTTTTTGGCAAAAGGCGATGAGTTCTGGGGTGGGTTGGGTCGGGGTGGAAATTCGCCGCCGAGGAGGATAGCGCGGTGGGGGAGGAGGTTACAGCGTTTGAAGGTTTTGAGGTGGCGATCGCACTCAGTGGTGAGTTGTAGTAAATGGCAGGGATTAAGACGGGTTGAGTCGGGAGACAGCTTTCTAAGGGTGCTTTTTGGGGGTGTCGGTTAGTTTATAACACAATGGGATATTATTAAAGGCAGTTCAGCATTATAAGGCTTAGTTAATGATGAAATTTAATGATGTAGTTGATGTTATAAAGAGTCTTTCGACAGATGAAAAAAGAGAAATTTCACTGTTGTTAAAACAGTATCTTCGTGAAGAGTCTCGCGACCAAATTTATGAAAATTTTCAATCAACGAAGCAAGAAGAAAAGCAAGGAGAACTAATATTTTCTAAACAGATTAACCGATTGAAAGAATTACTTGAATAATATGGAAGTGAGTTTCAGTTCTGCCTTTAAGCGCGCTTTTAAAAAGAAGATTAAAGGCAATCCAGACTTGGAGGTCAGGTTTTGGCAAAAATTAGAGTTGTTCATTATAGATCCCTTTGAACCGATTTTAAAGACTCATAAACTATCGGGTAAGTTAAAAGATTTATGGAGTTTTAGTGTCGAGTATGATGAGAGGGTAGTGCTTTATTTTACCGACGATGAAAGGGCGGTATTTGTTGATATAGGCAGCCATGATGAGGTATATTAAGCGCTCCTAAACTGGGCTTCGTAAATCTCCTTTAACTCGGTTGAACTAACAGATAACAGAACAAGACAGGGCTTAACCTTGGCTGCGTAACTTCAATCGACAAGCCAGACTTCTCCCCGGTTAGGACTACTGATAATCGGCTTCTTGCTCATCTAAGGCTAAAAATAGTTCTTCTGCATTGAGGACTAAATCCTCATCGGTCAAAGGGGGAACGTCAAAATTGATAACGCGCTTGAGTATTTCTGCCGCGTTCGCGAAGCGTCTCCGTAGGAGAATCGCCTGTTGTTCTGTAGTCGGCAAATCATCAAAAGGTAAGATTGGGCTATCAAATCTGAATATGAGATTAGGATAAAAACAAGTGCTTTCTCTAGCTTTTTTCTCAATCTTCCCCATCGACAGCTTATCGTTCATCTAGTCATAGAGAAAAATTAAAGTGGTTGTCTCGCCATTGGAACGGCGGCTAATGATTAAGCGTCCATTGAGGATATCCTGGTCATGAATTTGATAAATTCTTAAGTCTGTGACCTCTGGATTGTTAAAGGCGATCGCCAATTCTTGAGGCGCTGTTTTGGAATCGTTCTGTCCTAAAGGATTGAGAAACTTTTCCCATATCTTTTCACAAATATCATAGACAGATTCAAACTCCTTGACAATATTGCCCGCTTGCCCTTGAGGACGGCGATAGAGGAGATGCCATCCCCGCAGCCAGTCCTCTTCCTTGGGAGTATAAAGCTTATCCCCCACAAACTCGCGCTGACGGCGGAGTGCAACCTGTTCTAAGTCAACTTCAGGTTCAAGGAAGTCATAGAATACCCCTGAACCGAGCAACTTTCTCTGAGAATGGTCATAAAGAGCCATTAGATCGCTGACGTACCTCGGATAGTGAGAAGATGCGGTCATTTTTTTCCCCCTAGGATTGAGTCAACAACAGAGCGATCGCACCCTTGTCAAAGCTGCTAAACTGGGGATGTTAAAGAAATATTACGCGCCCTTTCTGAGTCTTAAACCAATCCTATGTCCCTTCCGATTCGCAACGTTGCCATCATTGCCCACGTCGATCATGGTAAGACCACACTTGTAGACGCCTTGCTTAAACAATCTGGCATCTTCCGCGAAGGAGAGGACGTACCAGATTGCGTTATGGACTCCAACGCCCTCGAACGGGAACGCGGGATTACCATCCTCTCCAAAAATACCGCCGTTCAGTATAAAGATACCCTGATCAACATCGTCGATACCCCCGGTCACGCCGACTTTGGGGGAGAAGTCGAACGCGTTTTGGGGATGGTCGATGGCTGTATCCTAATTGTGGACGCCAACGAAGGGCCCATGCCTCAAACCCGCTTTGTGCTGAAAAAAGCCTTAGAAAAAGGGTTGCGTCCCATCGTCGTTGTTAATAAAATTGACCGACCCCAAGCCGATCCTTACGGCGCAATTGATAAAGTCTTAGACCTATTCTTAGAACTGGGTGCGGATGAAGATCAATGTGACTTCCCCTACCTATTCGCCTCCGGCCTATCGGGATACGCTAAAGACGGCTTAGAAGATGAAGGCGTCGATATGCAACCGCTATTTGAGGCGATTTTACACCACGTTCCGCCTCCGGTTGGCGACGCCACCAAACCGTTGCAACTGCAAGTCACCACCCTAGACTACTCGGAATATCTCGGTCGGATCGTCATTGGTAGAATTCACAACGGTACCCTGAAAGCCGGACAGCAAGCGGCTTTAATTAAAGAAACTGGGGAAATCGTTAAAGGCAAAATCACCAAACTCATGGGATTTGAAGGCCTCAAACGCATTGACTTAGAAGAATCTTCCGCCGGGAACCTCGTCGCCGTCGCTGGGTTTGCAGATGCGAACATTGGCGAAACCATCACCGACCCCAACAACCCGCAAGCCTTACCCTTAATTAAGGTAGACGAACCTACCTTACAAATGACCTTCTCGGTGAATGACTCGCCGTTTGCGGGACAGGAAGGGGATTTCGTCACCTCGCGGCAATTGCGCGATCGCCTGATGCGAGAATTAGAAACAAACGTCGCCCTTCGCATTGAAGAAACCGACTCCCCCGATAAATTCCTGGTTTCTGGACGCGGCGAACTCCACCTGGGTATCTTAATTGAAACCATGCGGCGCGAAGGTTACGAGTTTCAAGTCTCCCAGCCGCAAGTCATCTACCGCGAAGTCAGCGGACAGCCTTGCGAACCCTTTGAATATCTCGTGCTTGACGTTCCTGAAGAAGCTGTTGGTGGCTGTATCGAACGCCTCGGACAGCGTAAAGGCGAAATGCAGGATATGCAAATGGGCGGTAACGGCCGTACCCAGTTAGAATTCGTGATCCCCGCACGCGGTTTAATTGGCTTCCGGGGTGAATTCATGCGCCTGACTCGCGGTGAAGGGATCATGAACCACAGTTTCCTAGACTATCGTCCCCTGAGTGGCGATGTGGAAACCCGTCGCAACGGCGTCATTATCGCTTTTGAAGAAGGCGTTGCCACATTCTACGCCATGAAGAACGGCGAAGACCGAGGCGTATTCTTCATTACTCCAGGAACCCGCGTCTATAAGGGAATGATTGTCGGCGAACACAACCGTCCGCAAGACTTAGACCTGAATGTTTGTAAAACTAAGCAACTCACCAACCATCGCGCCTCTGGTGGCGATGAGTTGGTCCAACTGCAAGCGCCTGTAGAAATGAGTCTAGAACGGGCTTTAGAATACATTGGCGCTGATGAGTTAGTGGAAGTTACTCCCCAGTCCATTCGCCTGCGGAAGTTAGCGAAGAAACTGGTTAAACGCTAACTTGAGTGCTGAGTAAGTTCCGAGTTCCGAGTTCCGAGTTCTGAGTAGAGAAGAGGGTGGGGGGAAAGAGTGCTGTTGCGATCTTCTTGATGTGTAGCAGCGTACTGAGTGGAAAGGAAGTGCTGAGTTCTCAGTCTGTATCTAGAGCAATAGCCACTTTACCTTGAATCTCCCCAACTCCTAACTCCCAATTCCCAACTCCCTCTTCTTCCCCCAACTCCTAACTCCCAATTCCCAACTCCCTCTTCTTCCCCCAACTCCTAACTCCCAATTCCCTCTTCTTCCCTAACTCCCAATTCCCAATTCCCTCTTCTTACCCTAACTCCCAATTCCCCAAAAAAAGGCACTCCCGCAGGAGTGCCTTTTTCAACGAGAGTCTAGTCTACTTTTTAGCTGCGTCCTTAGCGCGTGCGGCTAGGTTGGTGGCGGTAGAACCGGGTTCAACCCGTGCTTCTCGCACGCCTTCTGCGGAACCATCAATAGCTTTCCATGCGGGTAAGCCACCTTGGAGTTCGGCTACATTTTGGAAACCGGCTTCGCGGAGTCTATTTGCGGCTTGGGCGGTTTGCTCGTTGGATTCGCCGTAAATATAAATATCGCGGCTATATTCTAAGTTAGACTTAGCCATTTCCACGAGGTTGTCCATCGGCATGTGAATGGCACCCATGATCCGACCTTGATGGAACTCTTCGCGATCGCGAATATCAATAATGGTTAAAGCCGGTTCGCCCCAATCCAGACGTTCTTTAAGATCGTTAGGAGAAGATTGACGTTTGAGTTTAGGGGGAGTGGTGGGTAGATCGGGAAGTTGGTTTTTAGCGTCTGAGATATTGTCTTGAATATTCATAATCGATTTTTTGAGCTACACCTGAACGGTAACAACTCGTTCAAGGACTATACTCTCCCCCTAGGGATAATCGCTACTCTACTTTGAGGCGTAAGACAACGCGTCTAAGATTTGCTGTGTTGTGTGGCGATCGCGATCGCGCTCATCCGGTTAAAGTTGGATCGAACACCTGAACCAGCCCTCTCTTCACTCTATTGGCCCTTTGTGCAATGGTTGGAATTCTTATCGTTTCTCACAGTCGGAAGTTAGCCCAAGGCATTCAAGAGCTAGTCAGTCAAATGATCCAGGGAACTGTGCCGATCGCGATCGCCGCCGGAATGGACGATCCGCAGCGACCATTAGGTACCGATCCGCTCCAAATCCAGCAAGCGATTGAGGCGTTAGACTGCGAGGATGGGGTACTGGTGTTAATGGACTTGGGGAGTGCTGTTTTAAGCGCAGAAATGGCTTTAGAATTTTTACCGCCAGAGCAGCGCAGCCGGGTGAAACTGTGCGGCGCACCCCTTGTAGAAGGCGCGATCGCCGCCGCAGTCAAGGCAGCGACGGGAGGCAATCTCGACCAAGTGTATCAAGAAGCCTACCAAGGACTCAATGCCAAACAAACCCATCTGTCCTTTGAAGGAACGGTCGCTAATCTCCATCCAGCGACCGCTACGCCGCCCCCAGAGAGCCGCGAAATTCACCTGACAATCGGGCTACCAATGGGATTGCACGCCCGTCCTGCGGCTCAATTGGTGCTGAATGCGGCCCAATTTGAATCGCAGATTACCCTCCGCAACCTAACGCGCCAAACTTCAGCGATCAATGCCAAAAGTATCAATCAGGTGATGATGTTAGGGACGCGCCAAGGCGACGAAATTGCGATCGCCGCCACCGGAAGCGATGCCACTGCTGCTCTAGCCTGCTTGCAAGAACTGGTGGAAAATCACTTTGGCGAAACCGACTTAGAAGCACCTCCCCCAGCTTTAGCCGCCACTCCCGCCATCGAAAACAACAAATTAGTCGGCATCCCCGCCTCTAGCGGCATTGCGATCGCGCCACTCTACCTCTACCAAAGCGCCACCAGCATCGTCCAGCACCACCATAGCGATTATCCAGATATTGAGTGGGACGAATTACAACTCGCGATCGAAATCGCCAAAAAAGAACTGCAAACCCTGCAACATCAAACCTTTGGCAAAACTGGAGAACAGCAAGCGGCCATTTTTACCGCCCATTCGCTCTACCTCAGCGATCCGGAACTGCTATCAGAAGTCCAAACCCTGATCTTTGAACAGCAGTTCACCGCCGCCGCCGCTTGGAAAAATACGATCGATCGCACCGTTACTCGCTATCAAGCTTTGGGCGATCGCGATCTGCAAGCGCGAGCCATTGATGTCGCTGATGTGGGAGAACGGGTACTGCGCCTGCTGGCTGGCACCATCGCCAGTCGCATCGAACTCCCCGAACCCGCCATCCTCGTTGCCAACGATCTCACCCCCTCCCAAACCGCCCAACTCGATCTCAGCAAGGTGAAGGGAATTTGTACCGTATCGGGAAGCGCCACCTCCCATAGCGGCATCTTAGCGCGATCGCTCGGTTTACCTGCCATTGTCGGATTATCCTCTCAACTCCTCCGCCTGCAACCCGGTACGTTGCTGGCGATGAATGGCGATACCGGGGAACTGTGGATAGAACCCCCACCCGCCGAACTCCGACAACTCGAACAAAAACAGCAACGTCAAACCCAAACCACTCAACCCGCAGTCGCCCTTTCTACCCCCACCGCAACTCGCGACGGACATCGGGTTAAACTCATGGCTAATATTAATACCCTAACTGATGCCCAAGCCGTTAAAGGGTCGGGAGCAGAAGGCGTAGGTTTATTACGCAGCGAATTTTTATTTTTAGACCGCACAACGCTACCCACCGAAGCCGAACAAGTCGCAATCTATCAAGAAATTGCCGCAGCCGTTGCCCCCGAACCGCTATTCATTCGCCTGTTAGATATTGGAGGAGATAAACCACTCCCCTATCTCAAATTACCGTCGGAAGCCAATCCTTTTTTAGGCTATCGGGGCATTCGCGTTTTGTTAGACCGACCGGAGTTACTCAAAACCCAACTGAAAGCGATTTTACGGGTAAGCCACCAGTACGCTGTTAAGGCGATTTTACCAATGGTGAGCGCGATCGCCGAAGTGCAAGCCGTACAAGAAATCCTCAGCCAAGCTCAACTCGAACTCCAACAGGCGAATGTAGGCTTTCATCGCCAGCTAGAAATTGGGATTATGATTGAAGTGCCTGCGGCGGTCAATCTCTCCGATCAATTGGCGGGAGTGGCTAACTTTTTTAGCATTGGTACCAACGATCTCACCCAGTATGTCATGGCGAGCGATCGCAATAACGCCCAAGTCGCTCACCTCGCCGATGCCTTTGCACCAGCGATCCTCAGAAATATTCAACAAACCGTTACTAATGCTCATCGTGCTGGCATTCCCGTCTGCGTTTGTGGCGAGTTAGCCGCCTATCGGGAAGCCATCCCCATTCTGATCGGTTTGGGGGTGGATGAGTTTAGTCTCCCCGTCTCCGTCATCCCTCAGTTAAAACGGCTCATTGCTCAGATCGATGGAGATGAAGCGGGGGCGATCGCCTCTGCGGTCTTAAATTTAGACTCTGGGGCCGCCGTGCGAGAATATGTAGCCAGTCGCTTTTCTCTTCCGCTATGACGCGCCAACGTTTGATTATCGAAATGGGAATGGGCATCGATCAACACGGGCAAGACCCCACTGTAGCCGCCCAACGTGCTGTCCGCAATGCGATCGCCCATAACGCCCTACCGGGAGTTTGGGAAGTCGCTGGCTTAAACCATCCCAATCAGATGATTGTAGAGGTTCAAGTCGCCGTTCCCTATCCCGAACAAGTCCGAGAAGCCGAAGTTCTCGCCGTTCTCCCATTTGGTCAAAAAAGCTTAACCCTCGAAAAAGGTGGAATGGTGGTTCAAGGACGCGCTATTCCAGAGTTAAACGATAAAAATGATGACATGATCGTGGCGGTGGCGGCCGTTACTGTCTCGATCGAACGGGAAGAAAATTGATGAAAAAACTGATTAATGACCCGAACGCCGTTGTTCGCGAAAGTTTAGAAGGAATGGCGATCGCCCATGCGGATCTGATTAACGTTCATTATCAACCCCACTTTATCTATCGCGCCGATGCCCCCATTTCCGGTAAAGTCGCCCTCATCTCCGGAGGCGGTAGCGGACACGAACCCCTACATGGCGGTTTTGTGGGACTCGGAATGCTCGATGCTGCTTGCCCTGGAGAGGTGTTTACTTCCCCAACCCCGGATCAAATGTTAGAGGCGGCTAAAGCCGTCCACGGCGGCGCAGGGGTGCTGAATATTGTCAAAAACTATTCCGGCGATGTGATGAATTTTGAGATGGCGGCAGAACTCGCCAATGCTGAAGGGATTCCCACCCTTAATATTTTGATTGATGATGACGTTGCCGTCAAAGACTCCCTTTATACCCAAGGACGCCGAGGTGTAGGCACAACGGTACTGGCTGAAAAAATTTGCGGGGCTGCCGCCGAACAGGGATATTCTCTCCAAGCCCTCGCCGATCTGTGCCGCAAGGTTAACTTAAACGGCCGCAGTATGGGAATGGCCCTTACTTCCTGTACCGTTCCCGCTAAGGGGAGTCCAACCTTTGAATTAGGCGATCGCGAAATTGAAATGGGAATTGGCATTCACGGCGAACCGGGACGCCAACGCCTCACCCTGCAATCTGCGGATGACATTGCCCAAAGGCTAGCAGAATCGATCTTAGAAGATCCCCCTTATACTCGGACGCTCCGGGAGTGGAATCTAGATGCGGGCGACTGGATCGAGCAAGAACTGACCAATCCCCCTTTACGGGCGGGCGATTCAGTTTTAGCGTTTGTGAATAGTATGGGAGGAACGCCGCTTTCGGAGTTGTATATTATTTATCGCCAACTGGCTAAAATTTGCCAACAGCATCAAATTCAGATTGTGCGTCAGTTAATTGGGCCTTATATCACTTCGTTGGAAATGCAGGGTTGCTCGATTACACTGCTCAAGTTAGATGAAGAGATGCTCAAACTGTGGGATGCTCCGGTTAAAACTCCGGCTTGGCGTTGGGGAATCTAATCTCGTTTGAGCGCTAAATATTCCCGAATGACTCGCAGTTGGGCTTCGGTAGGCAAGGTTCGAGGATGGACTTGTTTGAGCCAATTCATCGCTTCCCACAACTCTAGACTCTGATAGCGACAGAGGTAGGCGATACACGCTGTTGGCGATCGCTCCATCCCCGCTAAACAATGGATATAGAGGGGCGTTTGTTGTTCTACCGTTTGATGCACCAGATCGACAACTGCCGCTAGATCCTCCACCTGCATCGGCGTTGCATAATGACTATCGGGCAAGCAGTAGCGCAAGCAGCGAAAGTTTTGCACAATCTCCTCCGGGAGGGTACCTTCTACCTCAGCACATAGGGAAAGAATCACTTGAATTTTTTGGTCGGCGAGTCTTTCTCCTTCCCCCACGCGCGGTAAACGCCCAACCGCTAATTGACCCGGAATCACCCAACTCGGCGAGAGCAGCGAAGACGAAGTGACAGAAGATGACTGACGTTGGGGTTCCGAACGCTTCGCCCAAGGGTTCCAAAATTTTGGTGACACTTAAATAACTCCTCTCAAGATCGATCTAACTCCACTGTCACCTAATAGAACCGATTTGCCAAAATATGACCAGATGCGCGATCGCGATCTTGACCCCAACAGATCGAGAAAGGGTGTGGGAACTTAAGCGCAAATGTTACAGTCGTCGATGCCACTTTACCCGCTCCCACGCTCAAAAAGAAAACGCTAAGATGCGATGGGAATTGAAATGGGTCTTCAACAACACAGACAGAGAGGCTGAAGGTGAACAAGCGGATCAAGAACATCGGGATAGCTAGCGGAGTGGTTTTCACGGTACTGGTTGGAGAGATCGCGTTTAAGCCAATGGCGCGGGCGCAACTTCCAGCATTACCAGAAGCCGCCCCTTTACCCGCCAGTCCCCTACAACTGGATACTACCTATCGCTTAGGACCTGGCGATCGCGTTCGAGTCGATATTTTTAACGTTCCCGAATATAGCGGCGAGTTTCTGATTTTATCGGATGGCAGCTTAAACCTCCCCCTAGGCGGCAGCATCCCCGTTCAAGGCTTAACGCTCCAACAAGCCCAAGAACAAATTAGCGCTCGCATGGCTCGATTTTTGCGCCGTCCCCTGATTACCTTAAGCTTGACCCAAATTCGCCCGATCCGAATTGCGATCGCCGGCGAAATTAACCGCCCCGGAACCTACACCTTCACCCTAGCCACCACCGGAGAAGTTGGCCTCCCCACAGTCACCCGCATTATTGAACAAGCCGGAGGGATCACGCAAGCCGCAGACCTGCGCCAAATCCAAATTCGCCGCCCCCGACTCGATATCCCCCGCGATGCTTCCGGAAATCCGACGCAAGCCGATCAAATTTTAACCGTCGATCTGTGGCAACTGCTTCGGGCTGGCGATATTACCCAAGACTTAGCCCTGCGCGATGGCGATAGTCTATTTATCCCCACCTCTACGCAAATCAACCTCGACGAAGCCGCTCAACTGAGCAATGCCAGCTTTGCCGATCGCACCCCCCGCTCCATTAACGTTGCCGTTGTCGGCGAAGTGCGTCGTCAAGGCCCCTATACCCTAGAAACAAGCACGGCGAACAATGTCGCCTCCCTAACGCGAGCCATTCAAGTGGCCGGAGGCATTACCCCAACTGCCGATATCCGCAATATCCAAGTCCGCCGCCCCACAAAATCGGGTCAGGCGCAAACGATCGAAATTGACTTTTGGAAACTCCTGCAAGAAGGAGACATTCGCCAAGACATACCGCTTCAGAATGGCGATACTATTGTCGTAGCCACAGCAACCGATCTCGCCCCCGATGAAGCCACAGAACTCGCCTCCACCAGCTTTTCTCCCGAAAAAATCACAATCAATGTCGTTGGCGAAGCTATGCGCCCCGGTGCGGTTGAAGTTGCCCCCAATACCCCCCTGCTTCAAGGGTTATTAGCCGCAGGAGGTTTCAACGCCCAGGCAAGACGCAATCGAGTCGAACTGATTCGTCTCAATCCCAACGGCACTGTTTCTCGACAAACCATCGCCGTTGATTTTAATCAACCGCTCAACGACCAAACCAACCCGCCCCTGCGGAATAACGATACGATTGTGGTGAATCGTTCTGCCCCGGCTCAGATTGCGGATACCCTCAATCCCTTTTTACGAGTAGTCGGCACCGTTGGCGGTCTGGTATCATTTCCGGGTCAGGTGTTCCAACTATTCCGGCTCCTGAATTTCGGATTCTAAGTCCGTTCAGCGATTGACCCAACGCTAACATTAAGGTTAATTCGCGAAAACAGATGCAGCTCCCCGTTGGAGCTAGCATAGATTCATCAAATGAGTGTATTCTGTACAATCTCCAGGTTCTAATGCCCACTGGAAAATTTTCTCAAGGCACGCCTCGTAATGGACAGCAACCAATTCCCCTGAATTACTATGCTAGTTCGCTTCAGGAGAAAGATGAGTTCGATCCTAAACAGCTTTTTAACATCATCAAGCGGCGGATCTGGGTTTTAGTGGGCGTCACCGCAGCCTTCACCGGAGCAATCTGGGTCTGGACAGGAACTCGCGATCTCGTTTACTTGTCCGAATTTCGGATGCTGGTTGAACCTGTCTCAGAACCCAGTTCATCCCGCGAGTTAGTGACTTCTCGACAACCGGATTCGGGGTTTGATTACGCAACTCAAATTGAAGTGTTACGTTCCCCGAAGCTCTTAGAACCCATTATTGAAAGTCTTAAGAGCGCCTATCCTACGATTAGTTATGGCGAAGTCATTTCTAAACTGACGATTACCCAAGTTCAAGATAACCAAGCTCGCCCTACAAAAATTTTGACGATTAGCTATCGCGACTCCGATCCTCAAAAAATTCGGACGGTGCTAGATACCTTAGTTGAAGGCTATAGTTTATACGGAATTGAGTTGCGTCAGCAAAGCCTTCAACGGGGCGTTCAATTTGTAGAAGAACAACTTCCTTTATTGCGCGATCGCGTTGACTCATTACAAGTAGAACTGGAAAGTTTTCGCAGACGTTACAGCCTGATCGATCCGGAGTCGCGAGGGACTGAAATTTCCAGTTTGATGAATCTTGTGAATCAGCAACAGAAAGAATCACAAACAGAACTAGCTCAGAAGCAATCGCTATATGTTGTCCTGCAACGTCAACTGGGTGTCAATCCTAGGGAAGCTTTTACCGCATCAGCTCTCAGTGAGTCTCCACGCTATCAGGAATTGCTCAATCAATTATTGCAAGTAGAATCTGAAATTGCTCAAGAGTCAGTGCGCTTTCTACCAGATAGCCCTAATATGCAAGTTCTGCTAGAAAAGCGAGAAAATTTGCTACCGCTGTTAAATCGAGAATCTCAGCGCGTTTTAGGAACGCAGTCTACCCTAACGGTTAGCGGCGATCTTGCTCCAATTTCAGTAGATTTGAGTAAGGAGTTAGTTCGCACCACCAATGAGATCCAGGTTGTCCAAGTGCGTTTAGCTGCTTTAGAACAGGTTGAAGCTCAATTACGGCAAGAGTTTGCTTTAATTCCAGCATTAGCCAGACAATACACGGATTTGCAGCGAGAGTTGCAGGTGGCGAACAATAGCTTGAACCGTTTTCTGGCAACGCGAGAAACACTGCAAATTGAAGCAGCTCAAAAAGCAGTCTCATGGCAAGTCGTTTCCGATCCTTACACGCCGTTTAGTCCAATTTCGCCAAACTTGCCGCGCAACTTAGCCCTAGGAACTGTAGCCGGAATGCTATTAGGCATTGCGGCTGCTCTGTTAGCAGAACAGTTAGACAATGCGTTCCATTCACCGAATGAAATTAAGGAGTTAACAGGTTTACCGCTATTAGGGCTAATTCCATTTAAGCGAGGCTTGCAGCGACAGGATGAAAGCCGAGAGGTATCGGTTGCTGGTCGCAATTGGTCTTCTCTGGGTAACTGGAATGCTCGCGTTTCAACGAATGGTAGCTCTAGTAATGGGAAGGGCAGCGATGGCGAGAATGGTCATCTACTCAGCAATTCAGCACAGGGAATGGATTACAATTCCTCGCCGTTTTTAGAGGCGTTTCGCTCGCTGTATACGAATATTCGCTTTTTGAGTTCGGATACGCCGATTCGTTCGCTGGTGATTAGTTCTTGTTTGCCCGCAGAAGGGAAATCGACGGTAGCCCTTTATTTAGCAAGGGCGGCGGCGGCGATGGGCCAACGGGTTTTATTGGTGGATGCGGATTTACGCCGTCCCCAAATTCATGCTCGTTTGGGTTTGCCGAATATGCGGGGTTTAAGTAATGCGATTACTACGGATATTGACCCCAATGAGGTGATTTTGCGATCGCCCTTTGACGATCATCTGTTTGTCTTGACGGCGGGGCAAATTCCTCCCGATCCCATTAAGCTGCTCTCTTCGCGTAAAATGCAAAATTTAATTGAGCAGTTTCAAACGGCTTTCGATCTGACGATTTACGATACGCCACCTACCCTAGGATTAGCCGATGGCAGTATTCTCGGCGTGCGTGCGGACGGCGTGCTGTTGGTGGTTGGAATGGGGAAAACTGGACGTTCGGAACTGAACCAAACCCTTGATAATCTAAAGCTCTCTTATGTCCCAGTTCTGGGATTAATTGCGAATGGCGTGAAGGGGTTATCGACTGGTGCAGATTATTATTATCGCTACTATACCCCGGAGACGCGATCGCGCGATGCTGCTAACCCACTGCCTGAAGTCAATCACGATGGGATCTCCAGAGAGTAGCCGCTTTGGCATGGTGAAGCGGCAATGATTGATGCACGCGCCCGATGGTCGTGGGAAACTCGATGAGTGAGGAGCATTGAGTTTTCCCGACTGAAAGAATTGCGATTGAATCTCAAAGTGCAAATCTAAAAAGCTGGGTATTGAAACAATTGATATAAAGACGCACTGAGCAGTTGGCGAGGCCTCTGAGAACTAACCCAGAAAGTAATTGGGTGATTTTTGGGTGCGATCGCGCAGTCGTTGATGGACTTTGTGGGATTGGACGCTATAGGACAACACTTGTAAATATTCCTGAGCAATAATCTCTGGTGTAAAGTGGGACAAAAGATAATGGCGTCCGGAGTTTCCTAACAACTGAGTCAGTTGAGAGTCATAGGCTAAACGGCGAATAAAGTTTGCTAATCCCGTACTATCCTCATTATTAAAACTAGCTCCACAGTTCGCATCAGCAATCAGTTGACGCAAGTAGGAATGCGGCTCGCAAATGGCAGCAACTGGGCGACCGGCGGCCAAAATCCCGTACAATTTGCTGGGAGCGACTAACCCTTCCATCCCTGGGCTAATGCTGACGAGGGAGAGGTCGCAGGAGGTCAGAGAATAAGGCAGGAGTTGCTTATCTTGGTAGGGTAAAAATAAGCAATTTTTTAATCCTTTTTCTTCAACAAGGTCGAGACAAACCTGACGCTTTGCACCACTCCCAATAAAAACAAATTGAATCGGTTCATGTTGCAGTTGAATCGCCGCCTCCATAATGGTTTCTAGATCGTGGCATCGTCCCATATTGCCCGAATAGAGAACGCTGAATTTATTCGCTAGGTTATGGCGATGAGCGAACCAATTTTGGTCTTTAGGAATCGGCAGAATCTGGTTAGGATTAGCCCAACTATGAATGATGGAAATCTTATCGCTGACTTCAGGACATTTGGCTTCAACGCGCTGTTTCATGGAAGAACTCAGAACGATAATCGCTTGAGCCTTTTGCCAAATGCGGGCGTTGAGTGCATCCCAAAACTTGACCATCCAATGATTTTTCTCAATGACGTTAAGTTCAATAGCTACGTCAGGATACAAATCGTAGAGTAAACAGACGTAAGGAAGACCAAAGCACAGGTGAACGAAATAGCCCAAAATAGGTAAAAACGGCGGGGCTGTCGTTAGCAATAACACGTCGCCGCGCCCTGCTGATTTCAACAGGTGCAAGGCAGAACGCAAAAAAAAGAATAGCCCGTTGAGGGCTTTACCGCGAATGCGTTGGGGCACAAATTGGGCGGTACGGGTACGGCGAATGTTTAAATTATCGAGACATTCGCGGTTGGGGGCCGATTTTTGACCGAAGGCATAGCCCGGTTGTCCTGTGAAAATATGAATCTCTAAACCGCGATCGCCTAAATGAGTCGCGAGTTCTTCAATCAGTTGCCCGGTTGCAGCATAATCAGGGGGGTAGTATTGCGTAATAATTGATAGCCTGAATGGGCGAATGGGTTCTGAAAGACTACCTGACCAAATAGCGCCTTGGTGCGAAGTGATGGATTGATGCAACTTAGCGATCCTCGTGAAATTTTCATCTATCATGCCTTAGAACCTTCTATCAGAGCAAAAACCCAGATTCAAGATTTACCTATTATTCCCTAAGCGTGTTGGAAATCGCACAAAGGTGAAGGTGCGCCACGACACAGCTTGCTTACGGAGAATTTGCTGGGAGGGCTAGGGTTGGGGTTGGCAGGGCAGAAGGGAGGGGTTGACGCAGATTTTTTGAAATAACAGATCGGCGATCGCCTGATTCCCCTGCTCGTTGAGATGGACAATATCGCGAAAGTACCCTTCTACTTGTGGGGTTGGCAAGTTAGACCAGTGGGCATGAGAATCAATAGCAGGTACCTGCCACGCCTCTAAGAGCTTAAAAAATTCGGGTTTGTAAGGTGGGGTTTGGTAGTTCGGCACGAGATCCTGGCGGTCCGGGGTAAATAGCACAAAGACGGGGATGTTTTGCGATCGCACTAGAGAGATGATTTCTGCCAAAAGGATCATATTCTCCTCAAACTGTTTTTGGGGTTCAGCCGGAGCTGGGGGCGGATATTCTCCCTTGGGGATGGAGAGATGTAACGTCGCGCTGGCGTTCGGCCAAAAATAGCGACTCCACGCTTCTGCGATCGCACTTTTGGGCGTGCGGTTAGGAAAATACGGGCTGCGCCCCACCGCCTGACTCGTACTCGTCGGTTGCAGCAGATCGTGAGTGCCAATTTGTAAAATCACTGCATCGCTGTTAAACAAGCCAAATTGAGTTAAATACGCCAATTGATTGCCAATTGCCCAAGATCCGGCAGATGCGTTGAGAACCTCTGCTGAATATCCAGCGCTTTGTAAGCGAGATTTGAATAATTCAGTAATGGTTTGAGGTTGATCGGTGGGGTTTCCGCCATTGAGGACGGAATCTCCCGTCATCAAGATTCTGAGCGTTCCGGGAGAGCGTTCGAGGGTAATTGGGTCAGAGCGTTGAGCGTATTGATTGTATCGGATGTGTTTGCCAAAGCGCAAAATTTCTTGATTGGGCTGAAAATAATAGCCAATCTCAGGATCGGCTTGCAAGAGTGCTGGGTTCCCTAAGCCGAATGCTAGCCGCAAGGTCAATTCAGTGGCGGCTACGGTTGCGATCCCCCCAAGGGGTACCCAGTATTTGATGGGTAATTTCATCATGTCTGAGCGAAAACATTATCGTCCTGGGCGCGAGGACGCTTGGGTTTATACAACAAGCCGCTGTTGGGGTTTCTAAACGCGTCCAACCCAAAACACGGTGCTGTTGAACCAGTTGCCCAACAGGGGAAAAGGCGTGCAAACCTGTTTTTCGAGGCTTAGGCGTTCTGCGAGCATTGCCTTAATTTTGCGATAATCAAAACCCTTATGCGCTCTAAAACCTGTAAAAGGTAAGGAGTGCGAGGAGGGAAAACTATCGGTATTCCACAGAAAAGCTGCATCCCAGAGTTCTTTTGGGGTATATTTTTCGTAGCCGTAATGCCCTTTGAAGTTGGCTAAATAACGTCCAAATTGCTTGACGAGTAAGGCAGGTCCAATTTCAATCGGTACAGAGATGACAACGGTAGCACCGGGTTTGCAGTAGGAAAGGATGGTGTCTAAGATTTCTTTAGGGCTATCAACGTGTTCTAGCGTTTCTGTACACAGGAGCAGATCGCAGCTTTGCGGCTCGATCCAGGAGGCGATCGCATCCGGGAGACAAAATTGAAATCCAGGGATGTTCGCCAGGGTTTCCTCGCACAGGGACAGCATTTGCGGCGCAATATCAACGCCGACTCCTGACGTAACTAGACCTGCTTCGTAAGCACTTCTCAGTAACCAACCATCCCCACAACCATAGTCTAAGGCTCGCTGAAACTGATTGCCTTGCAGCAGGCTCAATACAGCATCGTAGCGCGAACGATGGGCAAGGCGGGTTAGACTACTTCCTTGTTGCAAAAGCCGTTGAGAATAGGACATGAGATGAGTTAAAGGTTTGGGAGAAAGGGCTACAAGAAAATGCGGTGCAATTCTAAGTTTAGTTTGAGAGCTTGCTGTAGCCAATCGCCAGTTGAGTAGCGATCGCACTCCAAGTGTAATGCTGTTGAGCATATTGAACGCCGTTGCGTCCGAGTTGGACGCGATCGCTCTGGGAGTTTAGCAAATGCGCGATCGCCTCTGCAAAGGCGCTGACGGTGCCTTCTACTACTAAACCCGCTTGTGCTTGGGCGATATCAGGGGCAATTTGCACCCCTGGCGCGATCAGAACGGGTAAACCTGCGGCCATCGCTTCAGCCACCGCAATGCCAAAGTTTTCTGAAAAAGAGGGTAACACGAACAGATCCGATCCTTGCAAAACCAAATCTTTATCCTCTCCGGCGACAAACCCAGTAAAGGTGGTTCTCTCAGCAAGTCCCAAGTCAGAAACGAGGTCTTTTAAAGTCTCTAAATAGTCGGGTTCACCCGAACCGGCTAGCAAAAGGTGAAAGTGAGTGGTTTGCGAACCGAGTTGATGAAGTGCTTGCAGCAGTAAATCGGGACGCTTTTTATAGTGGAGGCGAGATAAAAATAAGATTAGGGGAACGCCGCCTGGAAGCTGGTAGCGGGCGCGTAACTTTTGTTTGGCGTCGGGTAGGGGTTGCGAAAATTCCACTCCCAAAGGTAGGGTGAGGGTCGGGGCAGTTACGCCAAAGTTACGTACATCCGTCACTTCACCCGCACTTGTGCAGTGAACGGCCGCAGCCCGGTTGAGGTTGCGGCGTTCGAGTAAAAAGGCGTAGAGTTGCTTTTTTCTGCGACTTTGGGCAAGGGCCCACGGGGCGAGTTGTCCCATTGTGCGAACCGTATAGGGGACGTTTTGCCAGCGGGCGATCGCGCCAGCGCAACTAGAAGCGTAGGAAAATAGATAATGGTTGTCTAAAATATCGTAACTGCGGATATGGTTCCACAACCATTGAGTTAAATCCGCTGAAAATAAAAAGCCCTTATCGCGCCCTAGGGTGACATTCTGGCGGGGAGAAGCGCTGAGGGGAAAAAACCAAACCGGAACGCCTTCATACTCGCTCTTGCAGTTCACAGGCACCGCCAAGGGGGCATCGCTACCCGACCCGTCATCGTTGGTTGTGGCAATTTCTGCCTCAACGCCCTGTTCTCGGAGAGATTTGACTAGGTTGAGCGCGACGCGACTCGGCCCCCCGCGATGGGGAGAAACTGAGGGAATGACGTGCAAGACTCGCATGGGTTAGGGGTAAGAAATAGCAGGGGAGAATAAGGCGGCGAGGGTTTGGACAAAGCGCTTAAACCCAAAGGTGTCAATAACGGCTTGGCGGAGGGCTTCTGGTTGATACATCAGGGGGTTATCGTAGGTACGGTTGAGGATGGCGATCGCGGTTTGAGCAATTTCTTCAACGCTGTTAGGATCGACTAAGGCTCCTAGTTTACCGCGACACAGGGCATCAATGGCCCCATCTTGGTTGCCCCCAAGGGTGGGTTTGCCGCAGGCTAAGGCTTCTAGATAAACGATCCCAAAACCTTCTCCTTTGCTAGGCATGGCAAATAGATCGCAGAGGTTGTAATGGTCGCACAGTTCTTCATCGGGAATAAACCCGGCGAGGGTGACGTGGTTTTGGAGGTTGAGTTGTTGAATGAGGCGTTCGACGCGATCGCGATCCTTGCCTTTTCCGACGATCAGATAATGGGCGTTGGGGATCTGTTGCAGGATGGTGGGTAAGGCTTCGATAATGCGATCGTAGCCTTTATATCGATCGGTTTCTGAGAGGCGTCCGACGGTAAGAATTAGGGGACGATCGGCACTCAGGTTGTAGCGTTCTAGAAGATAGGCCGGTTTGGGGCAAATTTGGAAGCGGCTTTCGTCAAAGGTATTGGGAAGGAGTCCAACTTTGTGTGGATCGAGGTTTTGTTCTTTGAGGAGGCGATCGCGGGTGTATTCGCTAACAGCTAAGATGCGATCGGCATTGGCTAAGGCTTGTTGCAGGCGCGGCTGTTGGATATCCCAGGCTTCTACTCCATGCGCGATCGCCCAATAGGGAACCCCTGCAACCCGTTTGAGCCAATTGGCAGCTAGGGTAAAGTTAATGTGAGTTGCGATCGCCAGATCCGGTCGCTTTCCCACACCATATCCCAACAATTGGGTAGCAAATACCGGCGTTTGCATCAACTTCGGCCAGCCTCCCACAAAATGGAACTGGGTTTTATCCAAAAAAGTGAGATCCGGCGTGGCTTGTTTATCTAATTTGAGAAACACCTCATATTCGCTTTCAGGATAAATTTCTTGTAAAGCCTGAAGCAGGAAAGCAGAATAAACCTGAATTCCTCCTTTAAAGCCAAAGATATTCGGAAACCAGAGATGAAAGTTAGAGATTTTTGAGGCTTGAGAATAATTGTACATAGTCACCTTTAATTCAATTTTCACAGTCTACAGGGTTACTCATTTTTATGGCGTCGGAGATCTAAAAATCATTTTGTTGAGTAAATAAGTAATCATTGAGGTGCTTATAGCAGCGCTACCAAATGCAAGTGTATTAATCCAACTTCCAGAAGGAAACAATAAGGTCAGAAATTGACGAATTGCTACAGAAAAAATAACCGTTAGTACCAAGCTGAGAAGACAGTTTGCGGCAAAAGCCAATAACTGCTTGATTTTCTGCTTGAGCGTTTGTTTGTAAGGTGTATAAAAAGTAATCTTGCTATGTAAAATAAAGCTGAGTAAATTTCCGATTCCATAGGCAACCATTACCGAAAAACTGTATCCACTTGTACTTGTTGTTGAGATAAAACGCTCTAAAAACTCTCGTAGTACAATGACAAATAGTGAAATAATTCCTCCTATTAAAAAATAAAGAGGATATCGAGAAAAACCTTTTAGAAGCACCTTCAATTGACGAATCTGCATAAAGCTATAGCATTATTCTCATGGCTGTGAAAAGCTCTAAAAAGTTGTTTGTTTAGAGATTTAAAGCAACCAAATGACTCTTGGATTTAATCCAAAAGTCGATTTCACTCAAATTACTGGCTCAACTGTAAGTTTTCTCCGAGGAAAACTCGCTTTTAACCAATAATGACTGTACTCGATCGGCTAGCTTCTGTCGATACAATTGCCAAGTGAGCTGTTCTGCTTTTTGGCGTGCGGCTTTTCCCATCAGAGCAAGTTCGCTGCGATGAGAGTAGCACCACTCTAGTTTTTCTTGTAAAATTTCCACATTCCGGATCGGGACAATAAATCCTTCTGTACCATCGGTAATCAAATCAGGCCCGGCGGTATTGGGTGTGGTAATAATGGGAATACCGCAAGCCATCGCTTCTAATAAAACCAGTCCAAATCCTTCGACTAAAGAGGGAAAGACTAGAACATCTGCTGCACTATAGTAATCATTTAAGGCCGTATGGGGTACTGAGGGAATGTAGCGAAAACTGCCTGCATAACGGTCTAGCCAGCCAGGGGGATATTCATTAATTCCCACTAACCAAAGTTCTGCATTAGGTAGCTTGAGGGAATTCCAAGCTTCTAACAGGTAATGAATGCCTTTGCGGGGTTCTAAACGTCCAACATAAATGGCACGAAAGCAAGAGTCAGACTTGGGTTTGGGGTGAAAATACTCTAGAGGCGCGCCGTAGGGGATGACGCTAATTTTAGCAGCATCAACGCCAAAGGCTAAGAGCGATCGCTGGGTCACAGAAGAGGCGACAAAAATCCGATCCGCCAGTTGCACTTCTTTTTCCTTGCGTTCTAGCTTCCACTGGGGTTCTTTCGCCGCCTGTAACGATGGCGCGAGTTCGGGAAAGCGTTCTGCTTCCTCGGCTTGAATTTCGCGACTCATCCGGTAGAACATGATCGGTAAGTCGTACAGGCACAAAATACCAGCTTGTTTTGCAGCTTCAAAAGCACAAGCAGCCCCATCTTCATAAGCATAAACCGCTCGCAAACCCTTAAGATGGGATTGAGCAACGTGTCGATCGAGGGATAAATAAATCCAGTCAGTTAACCGTTGGTTTGGAATGCCGAAACGTTTGTGAATCCCTGTTCGCATCAAGCCGACTCGCAGAACCTCATTCCAAGGATGCGTCCGCAAATTTACATTTTCAGGAGGTATCCAAGTTCGACGTTCTAGTTCTTGAGTTATAAATGCAGGTAAACGCTTAAAGCCTGGATTGGGAATATAAGCAATTGAAGTGATAATTTCATGCAATAAATTTGCTTCAGCTAAAGCCAGTGCTGCTTCGCGAGAGTTGGGATTACCCGTAGGGTGAATTAGGGAGATAGGAGCTTTCTTCATCAGTATAAGTTTGCCAATCTTGCTGGTATTGATTCCAGTTTTCCACTTTTTCTAAATAAGGCAACAGAAAGATAAATCCACTGAGGAACCAATAATAAACAGAAAAGGTAATGTGGAAGACTAATTGACCAGGAATCCAGATGAGCTGAATGAGAAAAGCAACCAGCGCAAGTTCTCGGAGGAAAGGACGTTTGAGTTTAAAGATCAGAAAGAATAGAGCCAGCAAAATCCCAAGTCTGAGTACATACCAAAAGGTAAACCCAATAGGGCCAATTTCTAGCATAATTTTCCCCATTTCTGATTCAACAGATGGAGGTATTTCTCCATAGGGTAATCCTAAAATTGAGCGTAAAATTCCGGTCGCTTGGTGGGTAGAACCTGGTCCAAAGGCATCGAGTTCTTTATATTTGATATAGAAAAAAGGTTCGGCAAATACGAGGTAAATACGGTCGGCAACATCTCCACTATAAAGAATTCTATCTAAAATTCGATCGACTTCCGTTTGAAATCCATAAAATAGGGCAATTCCGCCAAACACAATTGGCGCAAAAGTCCACTTTAATAGACGAATTGCACTGGCAATTTGAGTCATAAACTTAAACCCAAAGTAACCAATCAAGAATATGCCAATTGCAAAAATGGTGGTTCTCGATCCAGTTAGGAAAGCGTTAATACTTGTCAGAATAAGTTCAACGATTGTCATTTGAAGCCAAAAACTATTTTGTTTTTTGGTAAACAGCGCGATCAGCAAACCAAAGCAAACAAACAAGTAAGGGACATAATTATTGATATAGGCAAAAGTCGAAGTAATTCTAGCTCTATTAGACAATCCAAATACTGCAATACCTGCTTCCACATCTTGGCCCGGTGCATAGGCGTTAATGGGACTGTTTACAGGACTCATGTACTGAACGATACCTAAAATACCCACTGGGATAAGCAGGAGTAAGTGCGATCGCAAAAACTTATAGAAGTCTTCTTCTGTGGGAAATAAGCTAGGAAGCATCCACATCATTGGGGCATAATAGAGATAATTTTTCATTCCCCAAATGCCAACAATTGGGGAGCCTAAGCTAGTATTAAAGAGTTGAAATACACCCCAACCTAGGACGAGAAATATCAAGACATTAATAAAACTTCGGTTGGGAGGTGCTTTTCTCCATAGAGCCGATAAAAAGTAATATTGAAAATAAGCGCCTAATAGTACAAAATCTTTTAAGAAATAGATTAATTCACTCGCTTGCGGCAGTACCCATTTCCGTAACGCGCCTTCCATGACTACGAGGAAGAAAACTGCTTTGACTGATTTGCGCCAGTCTAGACAGGATATATAAAAAACTAAGAATACCGCACTAAAGGCTACGATCAATCTAATCATAAATGCTGGTTAATCGTTTCTAAATAAGCTTGAGATACGGCGGAACGGGTATGTTTGGCTAAATGCGCGATCGCACTTTGTCGATAACCTTCGAGTTGAGAGGGGTTTTGTAACAATTCTTTCAGGAGGGTAGCTAAGGCTTGGCTATCCCCGTTAGGAAATGTTACACCACATTTGCCAATGGCATCGGGGAGTCCGCCTTGGTTGGAACCGATGGCGACACAGCCACAAGCAATCCCCTCTAACGCGACAATGCCAAAGGGTTCTGACCATCGGGAGGAAACTACCAGGATCTGGTGTTGGTTGAGGAGGGTGGCGAGTTCGCGATCGCGTTTTGTCCCCGCAAACTCCACCTGGTTCTCCAAATTCAACGCGCTTACCTGCTGGCGTAGATTGGCTTCCTCTGGGCCTGTACCAATAATCGTGAGGTGGGGGGTTAACCCTTCTTTTTGCAGGCTTCCCAAGGCTTCTAGAAGCAAATCCACGCCTTTATCCGATACCAAACGTCCTAGAAATACAAGTTCTCGATTTCGGGGAATCTCCGGCATTTCATAAAAAATATCCTCCCGATAGGGGTTAGGGATAACAGCGGAAGACACGGGTAAATGAGACGCAATACTTTGACTGGCTGAAATATTAATCGCTCTGCGCGTTACGCTGAGTTTCAATCGATCTTGCCATCCCTGCCGACCATCTAAGCGCTGATACCAACTTTGATGGGTCAGCACTAAGGGTTTGCGAACCCACAATAAGGGCCAAATTCCCTTGAGGCTAACATTTCCCTGAAAATAAATATCGCACCACTGCACAAGTTGTAATAATTTGGCGCGACTGGGTTGGCGAATTACCTCGAAGGGGAAAGCCGTCGCCTCTGTAGCCGTGGTTTGAGCCACAATTTTGACTTGATGTCCGGATTTGACAAACTGATCGGCCAGGATGGCGATGACCATTTCTAGGCCGCCAATGATGTCAAAGGTTGGACAATAAATGAGGATGTTCACGGGAAGGCTCAGACGGTTTGGGTTTTGAGAGATTTCCACCCTAAATGCTGCAAGCGTTGTTGGGTTCTTTGCGGATCGAGAGTTGCGAGATAACTGGGAGGTTCCCAGAAGGGAGAATAGAAGGGGTGGTGGTTAAAAGATTGGCTGAGGACGGGTTTTAGGAAACCTTTGTTGATTCTAAAAAGGGTGTAGCGATGGTTTTCTAACAGTTCTGTGACGGGACTGGGATAAGCCTGATGATCTTCAAAGATAATATCTCGAATTTGGGATTGACTTAAAAGGCGGCTGGCTCCTTTCAGGACGCTAATTTCATGTCCTTCAACATCAATCTTGGCAACGCCTATTTTTTGTGCGGAATCAATTAAGGCATCGAGTTTTTGGAGTTGAACTGTATATCCCTGCTTTTTAGCTTGTAAAGCCGTAGAGGTTGAAGGGTTCTCTGCTGCTAAAGAGGCTGTCCCGCGATTGCTTTCAAAATAACTGCTGGTTTCTAAAAAGCCTTCACCTGCGGCTTCAGATAAGGCGAGGGAATGCGGCTGTATCTGGTTCCAGCCAGAGGTGGCTTGCCAATGCTGAATATTTTCAGCAAGTTCTTGATAAATTTCGGGATGGGGTTCAAAGCAAAGCACTTGACCTGTTTTACCAACCCGTTGAGCCATGATACTGGTCATGTAACCAATATTTGCGCCAATATCAAGGGTCGTTTCTCCTGGGTCGATTAGCCGCCAGAGCAGTTCTGTGACGCATAAATCGTAAACCCCCATTTTCCAAATCGCTAAACCTAAATCCTCGTTAGGACGAATTTTAATCTCAATTCCCCACGGAAGTTGGACGCGTTCAAAGGGTTGGGATGAGGTTCGTTGTAAAAACCGTTGATAGACCTGGGTGGGTCGAAAAATATATTCTGGTCGGTTCAGATAACTAATGAGTTTCATGGATGGCTTGAGCGATTTTATTTCTATCTATTTTGAGGGGTTGAGGTGTTTTTCAATCGCCAGGATTAAACCTTCAACGTTTTCGCGAGCCGACCAGGTTTCCATGCGCTTCTGAGCCATTTTTCCCATTTTGATGAGGCGATCGCGATCGCTCAAGAGTTCTTGGAGCAATTCGGCAAATTTTTCTACGTTACCACAGGGGTAAGCAAACCCGGTTTCTCCAGAAATGACGAGATCGTAGGTGGCACCAATGCGATCGCTCACCAATACCGGAATACCACAAATCATCGCTTCATTGACTGGCAAGCCATAGGGTTCGTGTTCGGAGGGAAACACCAGGAGATCGCTAGCGGCGTAGGCTTCTGGCAAGCGAGAATATTTGATTAAACCGGGGAACTTCACCCGATCCGCAACGCCAAGCTGTTCGGCGGCGGCTTTGAGTTCCGCCTCTAGGGGTCCAACCCCCACCATGACTAAATAGCTGTTGGGAACGTTGGCTTTGGCAAAGGCTTGAATGGCATCAAGGGGACGTTTGCGGGGGATGAATTTGGCGCAAAAGATGGCAACGACGGCATCTTCGGGTATTCCCCAGTCGGCGCGAATTTGTGCTTTATGGGTTTGCGCCGCTGTTAAGGCGATCCGTTCGTTATCGACGACGTAGGGAGTGAGGAAAATTTTCTCCGAAGCAACCCCTAAAGACTCTAAAAAGTGGCGGGAAGCCGAAGAGGGGACTAAAACGCCGTCGGCGACTTGGTTGTAGAGTGCGGGTAAAAATTGCTGTTTGAGGGGAATTTTCCAATTTCCGCCTTCCGGCGCTTCTAGATAGGTAGCGTCGGTGGTGAGAAATAGTGGCTTACGGCTGAGTTTAGCAGCGGCGATCGCCATCCAGAAACTGACGAAGGCATGACCGTACACGACACAACAGTCGTATTCTGACATGAGCTTGACTAGACCGGGGTTAATTAACCCGTAGGGTTTGGTCAAATTGGGTTTGGGGGAACGGTTGGGAATATAGCGCCAGGGATACCCTTCTAACCAGGGAATATCAAAGGCGGCTTGGGTGAGAAATTCTGAACTATGTTGCAGGGAGGAGGTATGGAGAGTTTGCGCTTCGGGAAGCGAACAGTAAGCGACGAGAATATCCAGTTGGGGATGTACCGCCATTAACCGTAAGGCGGCGGTGTTTTGGATCGGTTGGGAAGAAACGAGGAGAACGCGATGGCGGGGTTTATTCATGGGGTTAAGACCTGCAAAAACCGTTTGGCGATCGCATCATAGGAGAAATGCTCCTCATAGGCTTGCAAATTGCGTTGATGCAATTCTAACCGGAGTGCGTCATCGGTCAAGACCCGAATTAAGGCGTCTGCGAGTTGGGGTTTTTCGCCTTCGGGAACGAGAACGACACCCGTATCCGGGATAGGAGAACCCGTTTCTACGCCAGAGTAACCCACAATGGGAAGTCCGCAAGCAATAGCCGCGATCGCAGTGGTTCGTCGGGTGGAAATTTCGCCGCGAACGTATAGCAAAACATCTGAACTGGCAAGGGTTGCAGCAATTTCTTCAGGGGAAAGTAAACCCAGGGTGACGAGTTCGACGGAGGTATTTTTTAAGGCTTGTTGTAAATAGGGTTCGGCGTCTTTCGATCCTCTCCCCAAGGTGACGAGGCGGAGGTTGGGGAGTTTTTGGCTAGCTTGTTGTAAGGCGTAGGCGATCGCGTTAATCTCGTCTGGGGTAATCTCGTAGCTGGTGAGTCCAAACACTGCTACAGTTTTCCCTTCTCCCGGTTGAAAGCGGTGGGGTTGCGGCGGAATGTTGGAACCCACGGGGATAAACTCTAAGTTATCGCGATCGGTGGGTAGCCAAGGAACGCGATCTCGCGAGACATTGACAATAGCGCGATCGGCTAAACGGATAGCAGCTTGAATCACCGCGAGTTGTACGTTCCGGCGGATTTTGTAAGTGAGTTTCTCCCCAGGATAGCCTTGCACTTCATGGAACATCACCGCTAACCGCACACCCCGCAGCCGCAACACCAGCAGCACGAAGAGAAAGAAAACTGGTAAAGCCCGTTTAGACCAAGCTGAAGCGGTATATTGAGCGATAACCCATTCGTTTTTCCAAGGTTGGCTAGCTTGCCATAGCCAAAAGAGCGATCGCACCAGTCCCATTTCCTGCCACGGAACTTGCACCACATCAAAACTCTCACCCTGTCGTTGCATCGCTTGGGATAAAGCATCACAATAATCCGCCACCCCATCAGCAGGTAACTGCCGAGTTCCTAATAAAGCAGTCATGTTCTTAGTTGCTAACAGCACGAGTCAAATTCCTTTTAACTTGTTTTAAGAACAGTAGGATTTGAGGGGGGAGAGTTCTATTCAGTAACGTGTAGTTCTTAAAAATTGTCAGTGCCTCTTTCCTATACGCCGGAAAATTTTTAAGAAATATCTTCCAAAGTAACCCTACTTCTTGAAGGTCAAGCTCTCCTGAATCCTGTTGTAAAGCTATCTTTGACGACTGTACCTTTAACTCGTAAATTTCTGGCAGCGGAGGAGGAAAATCATTATTCTGAATCGCTTTAAGCACAGCGTACATACTCTTCAAACTTCTTTCATTCTTCTGCCTCAAGAGATCGGTTTGCACCCTAACCCCTGAAAAATTTTTGCCGTGAATTCTCCAAATGGATAAGGGTTCATTCAGAAAATAAGTATACCCTTTATTCAAAGCCACTAAAACTAGATACTCATCGGTGAACATATCTACCCCCGATGGAATCGTGGATTTTCTTAAAAACTCCGTCTTAGCTGCAAACGTTGAACCTCCGCCAAACAACATTCGACGGGGGTAAAAGTAGTTAATTAACTCTTCACCTTTAATCTTACGTCTTTTTATAAAGTCAGGAATTGCTTCTATCTCTTTACTATCAGTTGATACGTTCCAATACAAAGCTGGATGAGAAACATGAGTTAAACTAGAATCTTGCTCAAATATTTCAACAACTTTTTGAATTTTTTGAGGTAAAAATAAATCATCTGCATCTAAATTAAAAATATACTTTCCTTTAGCTAATTCAATACCCTTTTGAGTAGCCGCTGCTTTTCCTAAATTATCTTGATAAACATATTGAATCAAATCTTGGTAACTTTCTAGGCTACTCTTCGTATCATCCGTTGAGCCATCATCAATAACAATAATTTCCAGATCGTGACTTGGGTAGCCACACTGCAAGACGCTATTAATTGCATCACCGATATATTGTTCATAATTATAAGTTGGGATGACAACAGTCACTAAAAGCATATATTATATCTCTAATAAATATTCAAGTTAATCATTTTTGGTATTTAAAGTTAGCCCCAAACAAATATCCAATCTAGGCATCACATTTCTAAACTATTTGCTCATATTCTTGATTTCTGAACTTTTCACGGTATTGATTTGATAGAGTCAATGTTTCCCAAAAATCTGTCAAAGTAAAGTAGTTATTTTTTACTTTAAAAGAAGTCATGATTGCCAACATTGCAAAATAGACCAAACATTCTACTTGGTTCAAGAAGTTAGGTCTATAACAGCTATAGGTAAGATGCGCCAGCAAAAAAGAACCCTTTGGGTAAACAAACTTGCGCTTATCTATTCTTTCTTCAGCACTTCCCTCGCTTAAATGAATCACATAGGTATCTGGACAATAGCGAATTCGATATCCCAGTGCGCTTAAACGAGGTCCAAACTCTAAATCACAAACATAACCGAAGGTTTCTAAAAAGCGATGAATTTCAAAAATTTTCCGAGGAAGCGTTGCTGAACCACCGCTAATGCCAAACGAGTTAGTATAGTTTGTTATCGGCTTATGATAGCCTCTTGGCTGAACTTCACCCGGCAAATGCAAGATAGCATTAGAGTGAGGCATTTCATAATATTCACCTAATGTCCAAATACATTCTGGATCGGATTCAATAGCTTGAAGAAGAACTTTAAAATGATTTTCTGGAAAAATATGATCGTCATTCACAATACGAACATGAGTGCCTTGGCAAGCCAAAATAGCATTGTTTAGATTAGCCTGCAATCCTCGACGCGTTCCTGTAAGGTATCGGCAATTCCATTTTTGAGCAATTAACTGGTTTGCCACAACATATTCTGGCTCAGAATCATCAGAAACAACCACTTCAAAAGGTTGAATGCTTTGCGAGCGAAGGCTTCTTAAGCATCGCTCCAGTAAATCAGGAAGATTTCGAGTGATTAAAGCTATACTTAACCTATATTCATTCACTGTTCCTCAGCCTCATAATCATCATGATTACATTTGAAATCTAAACTGATCAAGTTTGTTCAAAGGGAGTAGCAATCTAATCGAAGACCTATAATTACAGCTTTAAACCCTTAAGCTAGCCAGTCTTCTTCACACCCTGTATTCCGAGCATTTCTAGCCCACACATCTCCTGCTTTTCCGTCAGGATAAGGAAGCCATTTATCTATGATAAAGCCTCTTTCTTTTAAGATTTCTAGTCCCAATTCAGGAGTTCCTTGAGGACAGGTATGCAGCTCACCCACTACATATCGAACGGTCTCAAAAGATGCACAGCGCATAATCTCATATTCCGAACCTTCACAGTCTAACTTTAGTAAGCCAATGGGAGAGTTGAACTGGTTAGCAATCTCATCAAAACTTTTCATACAGGTCTTCTGATGCTCTATAGAATTGATACTAGAAGAATCACTGACATAACAAGCTGATGCATCACCTTGATAATTCAACTCAACTTCCCGATTACTATCACCGACAGCATAAGGATAAATTGCTACATTTCCTTGAACTTCTAAATTTTTTTTCAAATTTTCAAACGTTGGTAAAAATGGTTCATAAGCGGCTATTTTTGCTTTGGGAAATAGCAGAGAAGCATAAAGAGTAAATACTCCAATATTAGCCCCAATATCAACAATATTTTCTAAATATTTAAATCTTTTTAAACCATAACAATCATGTAAGCTAATGCCAATAGCCATAGTAAGAGCATATTGGCCATAAAGTCGCTTAGGAGTACCATTTAAATAATAAAAGCCCCCATCAGGAACTTGACTTGCCCGAAAGTATTTATGAGTTACTCTCATCACTTCATAAGCAGTACGTATCCGATGTATCATAAGTCTAATTCCTTGTCCCTTTTTAAAATAATTTAACCTACAAATAGTAGATTTTAATAGAAATTACTTAATCGATTGTAGTAATTCTGTGTAAACTTCTAAGTGAGCGCGAGCAATCTCTTTCCAAGAGAATCTCTTAGCTTTCTGAACACACTGCTCAGATAGTATTGAGTAGCTTTTTGGCGAAAGCTGAAGAATATCTATAAGCCGATTTGCAAACTCTTCTACAGAGCCTACCGAAACCATAAGTTTTGTATCTAGAGAGCTTAACATATCGCGAGGGCCGGGAATATCATACGCGATGGTTGGCAAACCACTAGCAAGTTTTTCGAGAACTGCGAATCCAAAGCCTTCCATATAGCTAGGAAAAGCCCCTACAGTTGCTGTAGATAAAAGTTCTGGTAACTCTTCACTATCATAAGAAGGAACAATCTTGATCCATTCACAAGGAGGCTGTTCTAAGTCGGCTAGCACTTGAGCAGGATCAACACCTGTACCTAAAAATAAGAATTTAGCCTTCGGAATTTTTTCCTTAATTCTTCTAATAATTTCTGCCCAATCTCTAGAACCTTTACGAGGCGACCAATAGCCAATAAAAACTATTTCCTGGTGAGATAATCTAATCTCACTAGGCGGAATCACGCTAATAAATTTCTGCTGTCGCTGTTCAGAAAGTCCAAAAGGAAAAACAACAGATTTTTTTTCCAATCCCCACTGTTCTTTTACATACTTTAATTCATCAAAATTAGGTAAATTGATTAAATCACACGCTTCTAAACTTTTTAGATAGTAAGGACTTTCTTGCTTGTTTCTCCAATTTCGTAAAAACCGGCTAATTGGATTTCCTTGAGGCTTGATTGCCCATTTTGTTTTTTCAAAGCTAGCAAATTCTTCGCAAAAAGCATAAAGACCTACCGAGCGTGCTACTAGTAAGCCTTCAAAACCAAGTTTACCCTTAGAAAAGGGTAAATTGCCTTGATGAGCATCAATAATATCAAAGCGATGAGCGTTAGCTTCAACATACGCCCTGGCTTTAGTAGCAAAACTTGGACGAGTTAAGGATGTAAGTCTAGAGAATTTACTGTGCGGAAAAGCATCTAATATATCGAATTTTTCTACTTGATGCCCCAGTAATTGAAACTCTTCAGCGAGTTCCAGTTGAACTCGCGCCCCGCCCAAATTGCGATTCCAGGGCATATGTAGAATCATCAAAATTTTTAGGGGCTTGTTAACATTACTCATATTAGATCTGAAGCATTCCTTTACGCATCTCGCCAAAACAAGTGCTTGGCTCCAGCATAATGACGAGCCAATGATTGAACTTGATTTTGAAAGCTTAAGCGATCAACCATTGTGGTTGCTACAATTTTGCTATCAAACCACTGACCCCTAGACTGCCAGAATGCATAAGCAACTAACGTTTGTTCAAGATGATTAGTTGCTCGTGCTGCGTAAGGCAGTAGTTTCATAACTAGCTCTGGAGTAACTACATTTAACAAAATGCTTTTTGGATAATAGACAATACCACAATTAAGTGGCTCATTTTCTAGGATTTTTGGGTTTCCTAAAAAAGATGCTACCTCCAAATCATAAGCTCTATCATAATCTTTTCCTGCTAAAATGTTAGATTCTTTTTGTGTTAGTTTTTGTAAACTAGAAGGAAAATTTCCATACCATAAAACATCAGCATCAAACATTATAATATCGGCACATGAATTAGCTGCTAATGTAACAGCAAAACGCCTAGAATATCCTCCCCATTTTCCTGATGCTTCCCAAGTTTTAATAAAATTTTGATAAGATATGTCTAGCGTTTGCAGTAGAGTTTGCCAGTGCCATAATTCTACACCATTAGGCAATGAATTCCCTAAGGAAGACTGTAATTTAACGTAAGCAGCATCTGAATCTCCAACTAACCAAAGCTGAGGACTTTTGTCTGTCCACTTCATTAGATGATGCAAGCTTCGGACTAATAAGGGCACGTCTGCATCATAAACTATTGAAACGAATCTCGGCAAGCTTAAATCGATAGGTTGCCAAGAAATTTTAGGTGTATAACGGGTTTTTACTGACTTCAAAAAAAGACAGTAATTGTAAACTGCTCGATAACTCAAGCTATGATAAATTCTTTCAATCAAGTTAAGATCACCTCTAGTCATCTTAATACTTTAGTTAATATCATATTAAATTCCTGAGCACGGGACTCATAACTTAATTCTGGATGAAGTGCAGTTCTGTCGAAAGTCAATGAGTCTCCAGAATTTTTTTTATCTACCAACTCTTGTAAGACTTTTTTGATCCCTAACACATTTGTGGGTTCAACTAACCATACTCCAGGTTTTCCTTCTAGATAATCCCAATTTTCACCTTTGGAAAGAGTCGCTAAAATGGGGCGACTGGTCATCAAATATTCATATGTTTTAGCAGATATACGTCCTCCAGGCACAGCATCACTGGGGCGGGCAGGTAAAGTCATAAATAGTAAGTCAGATTGACAAGCAATTTGAATTGCTCGCTGATTTGAAACTGAAGGATGCACAAAAATTATATCACGCAATTTCTGATTTTCTAAACCTCTATTGATGACATAATCTGGGAAGAAATTTCCGTATATTGAAAGTTTAATCTTGCCTATTAAATCAGGTCTTTCTTCATACATAAGTTTAATGGCTTGACCCACAAACATAGGACTTGAAGAACGTATATCTAATTTAAGAACTTCATATCTTCCCCAATCCAACCAAGCTTGGTATATTTTCTTAAAAAGATTTGTCTGATTAGGAAGATCATAAAATTCAAACCATCCTGTCATTCCTCCAATATAAGTAATAGTAAAACCTTCTTTGCTAGGAGTATGTAGTTGATCTTTTTTAAAGTCAATAGGGTCAGCACCATAACGAACTAGATGAAATTTATCTTGATGTTTTTCAGGCTGTCGATCTCGAACTCTTTCTAAATTACGTTGGGATACATAAATTACTGCATCTGCCTGACGAACATAAAAATCTTCTAACCATTCTGTTAACCGGTAATGAAACCAACTAGGAAAACTGTTACCTCCCATATCAGTACAAGTTGGAGAGTCATCAAAGTTTAGAACTAGCGGCAAGCCCATTATCCATTTCAAAATTACTCCAACTATTCCAATTGGATAGGGCATCATAAAGACTACGACAGCGCTAGGCTGAGAGTTCTTGATTAACTTCAGTCCCTTTAAAATAGCGGAACCTATCCAGAAAAAACTTTTATCATTTCCAAAAGGAATAATCCATTCTAGAAATTTGCCCAATCTCAATTTAAGTAAACAATCAATCAAAAACTTAGGATACCACCCCCTAACAAAGTGAAGAATTGTGTTAGCCTCCGTAGAAGCATTTTCTGTTTGACTAAGAACATTAATTTGTAAATCAGTTGGTAAAAACTTTAAAATTTTGCTGATACGAATGGTAGTAGGAGTAACTCTTGGA